>JAVEYP010000234.1:0-4153 GCA_034003445.1 Desulfobulbus sp. | reverse complement strand
CCCCATCGTTTCTTTTTTTGTCTCATTTTGACCCATTGATTGATCCCTTTGATTTCATTCTAATAATATTTCAACTTTGATAGATTTTATCCTGTATCGCCTTTGTGGGTGCGTAACCCTACGGTTTGGGGCACCACGATCGGTTCGTTTTCCAGTGACGAACGGCGCAGCTTTTTGTTCGAACTTTGGCCGGTTTGAGGTCATTGTGCCCCATTTCCCCGTGCGGCCTGTTGCTTCTTGTTAATATGGGGCTGTTTTCGCTGCTCACCACCTGATCCTCTGCCTGCCGGAAAGGTGGTGTGCTTTTCTGGCACAACTATTGCTTTAATATCCTTGTGCGTCATTGGCTCCTTGTCGAGTGAGCAACCTGCACACCACCCCATAATTTCAAAAAAAGGACGGTTCATTATGGCAATTAGAGAGCAAGTGTACGGCTATTTCATTCCCAGTGTCACCCTGATCGGCATCGGCGCAGCCAAACAGATCCCCGAAAAAATGAAGGCCCTCGGCGGAACCAAGCCGCTGATCGTCACCGACAAGGGTATCACCGCAGCTGGCATTACCAAGCAGATCACTGACCTACTTGACGAGGCAGGGATGAAGTATGTGATCTATGATGAAACCATCCCCAACCCCACGGACAAGAACGTCCAAGCTGGCGTCGATGTGTATAAGAAGGAGAACTGCGACAGCCTCATTACCCTGGGCGGCGGTTCCTCCCACGACTGCGGCAAGGGCATTGGCTTGGTGATCGCCAACGGCGGCAAGATTCATGACTACGAAGGCGTGGACATGTCCACCAAGCCCATGCCGCCCTACCTGGCCGTGAATACCACTGCTGGCACCGCTTCGGAGATGACCCGCTTCTGCATCATCACCGACACCTCCCGTCACGTGAAGATGGCCATCGTTGACTGGCGCGTCACCCCGGGCATTGCCGTGGACGACCCGCTGCTCATGGTCGGCATGCCGCCCGCACTCACCGCCGCCACCGGCATGGACGCCCTGACCCATGCGATCGAGGCCTATGTGTCCACCATCGCTAACCCCATGACCGACTCTGCCGCCGAAAAAGCCATTGAGCTGATCGCCAAGCACCTGCGTCCGGCCGTGGCCAACGGTCAGGACCTCGATGCACGCGAAGGCATGTGTTTTGCTCAGTACCTGGGCGGCATGGCCTTTAACAATGCCAGCCTAGGTCACGTCCATGCCATGGCCCATCAGTTGGGCGGCTTCTATGACCTGCCGCACGGCGAGTGTAACGCCATCCTTCTGCCCCATGTGGAGAAGTACAACCTGATCGCCAAGATCGACCGCTTCGTGAAGATCGCCGAACTGCTCGGCGAGAACACCAAGGGTCTGGCGCCGCGCGACGCCGCCGAGCTGGCCCTGGTGGGCATCCGCAAGCTGTCCGCGGACGTCGGCATCCCCTCTGGCCTGATCGAGTTGGGCAAGCGCTATGGCAAGGAAGTCAAGGCCTCGGACATCGACACCATGGTGGCCAATGCCCAAAAGGACGCCTGCGGCCTGACCAACCCGCGCTGCCCAAAGGACGCCGACGTGAAGGCGATCTTCCTCGCGGCCCTGTAAAACCTCCTCCGCCCGGTGCAGTCCACCCTGTGGGAGTCAAGTCCCATCCAGGCTGTGCTGGGCGTGTTGTGTACCAGTCCGATACGCTGTGGTTGGCGTCGCGGGGCAGGGAGTCCTCCCTGCCCCGCATTTCTCGTTGGCCCGAGAGGGAGCGTGAGGCTTCTCCTGGTTGTGGCCCCGGCGCCTCCCATCCCGGACGTTCAGTGACACCAGTCCGGCACGAATGTGTCCGATGCGGCAGGACCGTATCGTTCCACCCAAACTTCCACGGGAGTTCTCCATGCAGAAAAAAAAGTTGTACGTGAACGGGATCGAGCGTTCGGTGGTGACCGAAGGTTCTGATCTGCTTTCCGATGTCATCCGCAGAAACCTGCGACTCACAGGCACCAAGGTTGGCTGCGGCAAAGGCCAGTGCGGCGCCTGTAACGTGATCATGGGCGGCAAGCTGATTCGCTCCTGCATCACCAAGATGGAACGCGTGCCCGACGGCGCGACCATCACCACCATTGAGGGCATCGGCACCCCGCAGGACCTGCACGCCCTGCAGATGGCCTGGATTGTCCACGGTGGCGCCCAGTGCGGCTTCTGCACCCCGGGCTTCATCGTCTCCGCCAAGGCCCTGATCGACACGACCCCCGATCCCACCCGTGAAGACATCCGCGACTGGTTCCAGAAATACCGCAATGCCTGCCGCTGCACCGGCTACCAGATGCTGGTCGACGCGGTACGGGATGCGGTGCGGGTCCTCAAAGGCGAGATCACCATGAAGGACCTAGCCTACACGCTCCCCGAAGACGGCAAGGTACTGGGCAGCAGCATGCCGCGCCCGAGCGCCGCCGCCAAGGTCACCGGCACCTGGGACTTTGGTGCGGATTCCGGCCTGCACCTGCCAGACAACACCCTGCAGCTTGCCCTGGTCCAGGCCGAGGTCTCCCATGCGAACATCCTCTCCATCGACACCAGCGAGGCGGAAAAGATGCCCGGCGTGGTCAAGGTGGTCACCCACAAGGACATCAAGGGCAAGAACCGCATCACTGGCCTGATCACCTTCCCCTCCAACCTGGGCGACGGCTGGGACCGTCCGATCCTGTGCGACACCAAGATCTTTCAGTACGGTGACGCCATCGCCATCGTTTGCGCCGACACCGAGAAGCACGCCCGCGAGGCAGCAAAAAAGGTCAAGGTCGAACTCGAGGTCCTGCCTGCCTATATGAGCGCGCCCGCGGCCATGGAGCCCGACGCTATCGAGATCCACCCCGGCACGCCCAACATCTACTACATCCAGAAGATCGCCAAGGGCGAGGACACCAAACCCATCTTTGATACGGCGGACGTGGTCGTTGAGGGTGATTACTACACCAGCCGCCAGCCGCACCTGCCGATTGAGCCCGATGTCGGCTACGCCTATCTGGAGGACGATGGCAAGCTGGTCATCCACTCCAAGTCCATTGGCCTGCATCTCCATCTGTACATGATCGCCCCGGGTCTCGGCGTTGAGCCGGAGAACCTAGTCCTGATACAGAACAACACCGGCGGCACCTTTGGCTACAAGTTCAGCCCAACCATGGAGGCCTTAGTCGGCGCCGCGGCCATGGCTACCGGCCGGCCGGTCTTTCTATGCTATGATTATGCCCAACAGCAGATCTACACAGGCAAGCGCTCGCCCTTCTGGACCACGGTGCGCTACGCTGCCGACAAGGAGGGCAAGCTGCTGGCCATGGAGACCGACTGGTCGGTCGACCACGGACCCTACTCCGAATTCGGCGATCTGCTGACCCTGCGTGGCGCTCAGTACATTGGCGCGGGCTACGACATCAAAAGTATTCGCGGCGAGGGCCGCACCGTGTGCACCAACCATGCCTGGGGAGCGGCCTTCCGAGGCTATGGCGCACCCGAGTCCGAATTCCCGTCCGAGGTGCTGATGGACGAGTTGGCGGAAAAACTCGGTATGGATCCGCTGGAACTGCGCTACAAAAACGTCTACCGGAAAGGATCGACCACCCCCACCGGCCAGGATCCTGAGGTCTACTCTCTGCCGGAGATGATCGACAAGATCCGTCCCAAGTACGAGGCCGCCAAGGAGCGAGCCGTGTCCACAGACGCGATCAAGCGTGGCGTGGGCGTGGCCGTGGGTGTCTACGGCGCGGGCCTGGATGGCCCTGACACCTCCGAGGTTGATGCTGAACTCAACGCAGACGGCACGGTGACGATCTTCAACACCTGGGAAGACCACGGTCAGGGTGCGGACATGGGCACCCTGGCGGTCGCCCATCAGGCCCTGCGGCCACTGGGGCTCGTGGTCGAGCAGATCAGGCTGGTGATGAACGACACCAGCAAGTGCCCGAATTCCGGACCGGCCGGCGGCAGCCGGAGCCAAGTTATAACCGGGCAGGCCATCCGTGTTGCCTGTGAGGAACTGATCAAGGCCATGAAGAAGCCGGACGGTGGCTACCGCAGCTACGATGAGATGGTGGCCGAAGGAGCGCCCACCAAGGTGCACGGTAAATGGACCGCACCCGCCGAAAACTGTGATGCCAACGGCCAGGGTAACCCCTTCTGTTGC
>JAVEYP010000233.1:0-4162 GCA_034003445.1 Desulfobulbus sp. | reverse complement strand
CCTCCCGGCCAACGCGTCCGCGACCGGCCGCACAACGTCTGCATATCCCGACCGTCAGCTGAAAAGCGAGGGCCGGGTACGCACTTTTTCCTTGCATACATGCACAAATGTATGTAAAAAGTCCTGCTGTTCTCTAGCGGCCCTCTAGAGGTTTCTCCAGCCGTTCACCCCGTTGGTTTCGTTTTTTCCACGCAAAGGACACCGAACATGAAGACACCGCAGACACTCGTCTCTGTCCTCCTGCCGCTCCTCCTCACCGCCCTGATTCTGGGTGGCTGTCGGGGCGGGAACAAGCAGGCCGGACCACCGGCCAGTGGCCCGCCCGAGGTGGAGGTGGTCACCCTTGCCACGCAGAGCGTCAGCGTCACCACGGAGCTGCCCGGCCGCACCACCGCCTACCGCATTGCCGAGGTGCGGCCCCAGGTGAGCGGCATCATCCTCAAACGCCATTTTGAAGAGGGCAGCGAGGTTAAGGCTGGCCAACTCCTCTACAAGATTGATCCAGCTGTCTACCAGGCTGTCTACGACAGCGCCCGCGCTGCCCTGGCGCGCGCGGAGGCGTCGGAGAGCTCCGCGCGTTTCAAGGCTGCGCGCTACCGTAAACTGGTGGACCGCAAGGCGGTGAGCGACCAGGACCAGGTGGAGACCGAGGCCGCCTGGAAGCAGGCCGTGGCCGAAATCGCCGCAGCGAAGGCAGCGGTGGACAGTGCCCGCATCAACCTTGCCTACACGGACGTCAAAGCCTCTATCCCCGGGCGCATCGGCAGGTCCGCGGTGACCGAGGGCGCTCTTGTCACTGCCCAGCAGGCTCATGCCCTGGCCACCATCCAGCAGCTCGACCCGATGTACATCGACGTCAGCCAGTCGAGCATGGCACTGCTGCGTCTCAAAAGAGAAGTCGAATCGGGCCAGCTGCAGGTGGACGCCGACGGCAAGGCTCGCGTCAACGTGCTCCTTGAGGACGGTTCGAAGTACGCCCACCCCGGTACCTTCGAGTTTGCCGACGTCACCGTCACGGCCTCCACTGGCACGGTGACCCTGCGGGTACGGGTTGCCAATCCGGACTCCGTGCTCCTGCCGGGCATGTTTGTTCGCGCCCAGCTGGAGCGTGGCCAGCGGCCCGACGCCATCCTCGCACCGCAGGTGGCGGTCTCGCGCGATATTAAGGGCATTGCTCAGGCCATGGTCGTTACCAAGGAGTCGGTGGTGGAGCTGCGCCGGCTCGTCACGGGTCAGATGATCGACGAGGACATTGTGGTGGAGTCGGGCCTGCAGGCGGGCGACCGGGTGATCGTCGCCGGACTGCAGAAGGTGCGTCCCGGTGTCACGGTCAAGGCCGTTGAGGCCGGCACAGCGACCGCCCCGTCCGGGAACGACCGTCCCGCAACCCAGGACAAGGCGGAGTAACCAATGGTACGTTATTTTATCGACCGGCCCATCTTCGCGTGGGTCATCGCCATCGTTATCATGCTCGCCGGCGCACTTGCTGTGCGGGAACTGCCAATCTCCCAGTACCCGGAGATCGCACCGCCCTCAGTGCGCGTCACCACCAAGTACACAGGCGCCTCAGCCGAGACCATCGAAAACTCGGTCACCCAGATCATCGAGCAGAACATGACCGGTCTGGACAACTTCCTCTACATGAAGTCGGAAAGCTCCTCCACCGGCAACGTCACCATTACCCTGACCTTTGAGGCCGGCACCGACCCGGACATCGCTCAGGTGCAGGTGCAGAACAAACTGCAGCAGGCCCTCAAGCTGCTGCCTGACGCTGTGCAAGAGGAAGGCGTGCAGGTGGCCAAGTCGAACTCCACCTTCCTCATGATCCTCGGCCTGGTCTCCTCAGACCCCACCCTCAAGAATTACGACTTGGCCGACTTTATGATCAACACCCTGCGCGACCCGCTCAGCCGTACTCCGGGCGTCGGCTCTATTCAGGTGTTCGGCGGCCAGTATTCCATGCGCATCTGGATCGACCCGAACAAACTGGACAGCTTCCAACTCACCCCGGCTGATGTGGCCAATGCCATTCGTGCCCAGAACAACCAGGTGGCGGTGGGCGAGTTGGGTGGCTCACCCTCGGTTCCGGGCCAACAGCTCAGCTTCTCGATGATGGCCCAGACCATGATGAGTTCGCCCGAGCAGTTCAGCAGCATTATGCTCAGGGTGCTCCCGGATGGCTCCCAGGTGCGGCTTAAAGACGTGGCCCGAGTGGAGATTGGTGCCGAAAACTACTCTTCCTTAAGCACCTTTAATGGCCAGACCTCCGCGGGCATGGCCATCATGCTGGCCACCGGCGCCAACGCCCTGGCTACCTCGGACGCGGTCCATGCCAAGATCGAGGATCTGAAGCCCTATTTCCCGGCGGGCATGGAGGTGATTTTTCCGTATGACACCACCACCTTCATTCGCATTTCCATCAAGGAGGTGGTCAAGACCCTGTTCGAGGCGATCATTCTCGTCTTCCTGGTCATGTACCTGTTCCTGCAAAACTTCCGGGCCACGCTAATCCCCACCATCGCCGTACCAGTGGTCTTGCTCGGCACCTTTGGCATCATGGCGTTGTTTGGCTTCTCGATCAACACCCTGACTATGTTCGGCCTGGTGCTGGCCATCGGCCTGCTCGTTGACGACGCCATTGTGGTGGTCGAGAACGTTGAGCGAATCATGAGTGAGGAGGGGTTGTCGCCTCTGGAGGCTACCCGTAAGTCCATGGACCAGATCACCGGCGCGCTCATCGGCATCGCCCTGGTGCTCTCCGCCGTGTTCGTGCCCATGGCTTTTTTTGGGGGTTCGACCGGCGCCATCTACCGCCAGTTCTCGCTGACCATTGTCTCGGCCATGCTGCTCTCCGTGGTGGTGGCCTTGGTCCTCACCCCGGCGCTGTGCGCCACCTTACTCAAGCCCGTGGCCAAGGGACACAACCTCAAGAAGCGCGGCTTCTTCGGCTGGTTCAACCGCACCTTTGAGCGCAGCGCCGACACCTACCGTGACTCCGTCGCCTACGTACTTAAGCGCACTGGCCGCTTCGGCATCATTTACCTGCTGATGATCGTCGTGGTCGTTTGGTTCTTTGTGAAGCTCCCAACCAGCTTCATCCCTGAGGAGGACCAGGGCGTGTTCCTTACCCTGGTGCAGTTGCCAGCCGGAGCCACCTTGGAGCGCACCCAAAAGGTGCTCGACCGCGTGCGCAGTCATTACCTGGAGACCGAGAAGGAGAACATCGATTCTGCCTTCACTGTCGCGGGCTTCAGCTTTGCCGGCCAGGGCCAGAATATGGGCATGTCGTTTGTCCAGCTGAGGCACTGGGATGAGCGCACACGACCGGACCAGTCGGCCAAAGCGGTCATCGGCCGGGCTATGGGCGTCTTTTCCGAGATCAAGGAGGCCATGGTCTTCCCGTTCAACATCCCGCCGATCCCGGCTCTGGGCTCCTCCACCGGATTTGACTTCTTTCTCCAGGACCTTTCCGGTCAGGGCCATGCAAAGCTCATCGAGGCGCGCAACCAACTGCTCGGTATGGCGGCCCAGGACCCGACCCTGATCCGGGTGCGGCCCAACGGCATGGAAGACGCGCCGCAGTACCACGTTGACGTGGATTACGAAAAGGCCATGGCGCTTGGCATAACGGTGAGCGAAATCAATACCACCCTGGGCACGGCCTGGGGCTCGATGTACGTAAACGACTTCCTCAACCGGGGACGGGTGAAGAAGGTCTACGTGCAGGCCGACGCGCCCTTCCGCATGAACCCGGACGACCTTGACCTCTGGCATGTGCGCAACGACCGGGGCGAGATGGTCCCCTTTTCCTCGTTTGGCAGCGGCTATTGGAGCTACGGCTCACCCCGGCTGGAGCGTTACAATGGCAACCCAGCGATCAACATCGTTGGCGAGGCCGCGCCCGGCCTATCCAGCGGCAACGCCATGAAGACCATAGACAGACTGGTGAGGCAGCTGCCGGTCGGTTTCGGCTTTGAGTGGACCGGGGCCTCCTTCCAAGAGGTGCAGGCCGGCACCCAGGCACCGTTTTTGTACGCTATTTCCATTCTGGTGGTCTTTCTCTGCCTGGCGGCCCTGTACGAGAGCTGGTCCGTGCCGTTTTCGGTCATCCTCGCGGTGCCCATCGGTGTGCTCGGCGCCTTGGCAGCGGTGTACACTCGCG
>JAVEYP010000232.1:0-4188 GCA_034003445.1 Desulfobulbus sp. | reverse complement strand
GAATCGTCACCCGGTATTGGTATCCCGGTCGCAAACCTCTTGATCGCCAGTCTTTAGCCAGCGTGTTCGTGGCCAAGGTGCTCTATCGTTACCTGCCGATCAGCGTCCTTGTCAGCTCTGCCTCGTTGCATGACAGCTAGGTGGCTCTTCCGCTGATCAAATTGACCAGTAACAAGGTAACCTCCCTCTACGATCTGATGGATGCCGCCTACGACGTCCAACTGATAGAAGAGACCAGCCGGAAGTTTGGCCATGTCCCGATTACCGATCGAAATGGACGAGGCAAGGAGATTGTCCCCATGGAGCCCCACGAAGCAGGGCGTTACAAGATTCGATTGTGTGCAGAACGGGCGAACCGTCGGCTGAAAGAAGATTTCGGTGCCAGCAACACCAGGGCCAAAGGGCACAACAAGGTGACCCTTCACCTGATGTGAGGCGTTGTCGTCCTGTTTGCCGATCAGCTGCTTCGGCTGGCCAGATAGGCTCCAGCTAGCAAGGATCAGAGGGAGCGGTTTGCGTGCAAGCCGGCAAGCTGTTCATTTTGCAAAAGGTCCTATAGTCTATTGGGTTTTTGTTTTCAGTAAACAGGCATCCTTTCGTCAAAGACAATGGAAAAACGGTTCAAGGCCGCTTTCTAATCCCGGATGGGCATCGTTCATTTTTTGGCAACATTGTCCAGCGCTAGATACAGCAATTAGAGCATCGCATCATCATTGAGGAACGAGCCTCGATTCTTGGTCACTTTTCGGAACGACATGTTCAGTGATTCTATTGCGTTGGTTGTATATATGACCTTGCGTATTTCTGGCGAGTAGTCGAAAAATGGTGTCCGCCGTTCCCAATTCCTTCGCCAGGATTGACCGATGGAGAGGTGAGACTCCTCCCATTTCTTCTCGAAATCCGTCCGGTTCAGTTCCGCCTGTTCTGCTGTCGATGCCTGGTAGATGGTTTTCAAATCCGTCGCCATCTCTATGCGCTGTTTCCAGGAAACGTATCGCAACGAATTGCGGACCATGTGCACCAGGCAGAGTTGGACCTAGGTCCGCGGAAAAACTGTTTCAATGGCCATGAAAACTCCTTGCAATGGGGGTGCGTGCCGTATCCACATCGGTCATTTACACAAACTATTTTACACCCTCAACCTGTATCAGACACTCTTTTCTCGGCCTCTGAACCGGTGTCAACTCGTCACCCCTCGGCACAGGTTCTCTTTCAAGGGGAAGCTTTATCAGCTCGATGCGACTCTCATCAACCTCTGCCTTACGGCCTTTCCGCGGGCCGAATTCCGTCAAAAAAAGGGAGCAATCAACCTTCATGTCGGGTTGGATAGCCGACGGTCATCTTCCCGTTTTTCTCCATATGACCAGCGGTAAGGACCAAGGCATTATCAACACTCAAGACCAGCCCTTCCACGATGATAGCGGCCTCCACCGTGTGCAGCGTTGTCAACAGTGCTCGCTTTGACGGGCCGCAGTGTGTGGCCAGGATGCGGAAGCTGATACTTGGTTAGCCGGTTCGGTCAGGTGGAGAAGTGCCTCCTAGTCGATATACTCGGCGGCATACTGCCAAAAGCAATAGCTTGAAAAACGCACAAGTTGTACAGGAATTTTACAAACAGCTTTAAAAACAAAAAAGCCACTCAGCGAAACTCGCTAAGTGGCTTTATTTACTGGTGCCGAGACCAGGATTTGAACCAGGGACACACGGATTTTCAGTCCGTTGCTCTACCAACTGAGCTATCTCGGCCTTGATGTTTAAGGTTTAAAATTATAGCAGGAATATCGAAATCTTGTCAATGTTTTTTATTTTTTAGTTTCCTCGAAAAACTCGCTAAGATCCACCTGAAAATTATCGAGGGCGGTTCCCGTTATGGGCGGACGCGTGAGATGCCGGCCGGTTGTCTCATTCGTGGTCATCCGGTCGGTTCTTCCCAAGTTGAGGTCATTAAACTGCAGATCCTCAAGCCGGGATGCGTTGGCTGGGGCCGTGGTCGTCGCTGACACGAACGCGGGTTCGCGTTCGTGGACCAAGTCCGGGCCCTCGTTCGACTCCAACCCTTCAATGGCGCCTTCAAGGGCCGGAGGTGCCAAGTCGGAGATGTCGAGATTGCCGAAATCCATGGTGGGCAATCGGCCCGCCCGGTCCGGCGCAAAGGCCCCCGGTGTGCCCTCATCATCCTGCAACGAAAACGCGTTGTCGTTTTCCAGGCTCAAGCGAAAAACCGGACCGTCCTGGGCCACATCGATCTCTTCGAGTTCCGGCTGCTCATCGAAAGAAAGATCATCAAGGGCAAATTCCTCGTTCAGCGCTTGCCTTCCCCCCATTACCGATTCTTCCTGGTCATCTAGTGGGGCCTGCGCCGCCATGGCGGCCCCGCGCACCTGTTCCTCATTACGCACCCGCGCGGCCAGCTGCAAAAAAAGCGGCGCTGCAGAATCGTAGGCGGTTCCATGCAAATCGCTAGCGACATCCCTAAAGATTTTGTTGCATTTTTTGCAGTTTTCCAGATGATCAAAAGAAATATAACCGCATTTTGGACACCGCATATTCTTGCCCCATGATAAAAAGATGATTGCTCGCACGCGGAGAGGCTGCGCAGCTGACCTATTGACAGAGGTCTTATCCGACACGAAACCGGGGAAAATCAAGGCGTACTCAAAAGATATAGCCAGGTGTATAGGCTACCTCCGCGCCGCCTAGCTACCTTCCACTGTAGTTGGCTCGGCAAGGAGAAAGGCTGCCACCATCAGCTTTTTAGCAAAGCGGTGGACCCTATTCGGGAAGATTGCACTGGTTGTCACTTTCTGTCTATAGTCTCGCATGATGCCGCCCCTGATCTCACGAACCGTAAGTTCCCCAGCAAACCTACCGAACCGGTCCCGATTATGATCACCGTCCTGCTTTGCAGCCTCATCTTTCTTCTCTCCGGCCTCATCCAGGGGCTGACTGGCTTCGGCGGCGGTCTGGTGGCCATGCCCTTGCTCTGCCTGATCATGGACGTCAAACAGGCCGTGCCGTTGTGCATCGTCAGCGGGCTAGTCATCACCACAGTCATGGCGTACGAGCTACGTCAGCTGTTCGACTGGCGCAAAATCCTGCCACTTCTTATCGGATCCCTACCGGGCATCCTTGCCGGGACTGTCCTACTCAAGGAAGCGGACCCAGTATTAATAACGCGATTTCTCGGCGGACTGCTCATTACCATCAGTGGCCTTAACCTCATTTTCAAGCCCAAGCCCCTCAACCCATCGGTAGCCTGGGGCTACGTCGCCGGTTTTTTTTCAGGTAGCATCAACGCCGTAGTCGGCGCAGGCGGTCCGCCAGCCATCATCTATACCACTCTGAATGACTGGAAAAAGGATGAAATCAAGGCCACCCTTACTGGATTCTTCGCGCTCACCGGCTACCTCACCGCTGCCGTACACGCCTACAGCGGTGTGATCACCCAGAGTACCATGATCTATTTTCTGCTGACCCTGCCCTTCGTGCTCCTGGGCACCTTTGCCGGGTCGAGGATCAGCGGCCGAATCAACCGCCGGACCTATCTGCGCACCGTCTATCTGTTGTTGATGGGGCTAGGGATTCTTATGCTGGCAGGATGACTCAGCGTTCTTCTTCTAGAAAAACGCGGCGCAGACTGTAAAAATAATCGAAACCCGACCATACCGTCATAACAAGGGCTACGTAGAGAATGGCCAGGCCGGCCTGGTGCAGGTACGGAATCGGCAGGACCCCGAGGGGAAAAATGAGGGTGCCGAGGGCAATGTACTGGACAATAGATTTGATCTTGCCCAAGCCGCTGGCGGCAACCACAATTCCCGCAGAAGAAGCTACGCCGCGCAGACCAGTGATCACGATCTCGCGGGAGAGAATGATCAATGCCAGCCAGGCGGGCACCTTGCCCATCGGAATGAGCATGATCAAGGCAGTGGTGACCAGCACCTTATCGGCCAGTGGGTCCATCAGTTTGCCGAGCACGGTGACGCTTTTGTAGCGGCGCGCGCAGTAACCATCGATCCAGTCGGAGCTGGCGGCAACCACGAACACCCAAAACGCGATCCAGGCGATATTGGGAGTTTGCTCGAAAAGCAGAAGCACCATCAGGAAGCCGGAAAGAAGAAAGCGGCTGCCCGTTATCAGGTTGGGGAGGTTGAATATCTTAGCGCGGCGCATCAATTCACTGTAACC
>JAVEYP010000231.1:0-4202 GCA_034003445.1 Desulfobulbus sp. | reverse complement strand
ACCTCATCCGCACCGACCGTCTTCCCCATATCTGGTGTCCGGGCTGTGGCATTGGCACGGTGTTCTCCTCCTGCCTGAGCGCCATCAAGGTGACTGGTCTACCCTACAAGCAGTTCACGATGGTCTCGGGCATCGGCTGTTCGGCGCGCGGCGCGGGCTACATCAAGCTCGACAGCTTCCACACCACCCACGGCCGGGCCATCCCCTTTGCCAGTGGCATTAAGATGGCCAAGCCAGAGTTAAAGGTGATCGTTTTCTCGGGGGACGGCGACCTGTTCGCCATTGGCGGCAACCACTTTATTCACGCGGCGCGGCGCAACATGGACTTGGTCGTGATCTGCGTCAACAACCTCACCTACGGCATGACCGGCGGCCAGGTGGCGGCCACCACACCCTGCCAGGCCAAGTCGACCACCACGCCGCTGGGCAACCCGGACACACCGTTCAATCTGCCGCTTTTGGCCTACGCGGCGGGTGCCTAGTACGTAGCCCGCTGGACCATCCTGCACACCCGCGACCTGACCATGGCCATCAACGAGGCAATCATGCGCAAGGGTTTCTCGTTTATTGAGGTGCTGTCGCCCTGCCCAATTAACTATGGCCGTCGCAACAAGGAAAAGCCCCTCGACACCCTCAAGCTCTACCAGGATCAGACGATCATCAAAAACGGCGCTGACCCGGCCGAGGCCGACATCGATTTCAGCCGCGGCGTAGTCCTCGGCAAATTTATTGATATCGACCGTCCCACCTGCGACGACCGGTACCGCGAGTACTGTCGGCCGTGTGGCGAGGAATGAACAAGGGAGCTCAGCGCACTGATCCGGATAGGCGACGGTGCCGGTCCACCACAGGCCTGAGCGAACCGGCGAAGACCACCCTGTGGGGACATTTCCGAAAAACCTCATCCACAAGACCATATGCTCGTCGTATGCCATTGATATTGTTCACATGGCGTGGTGGACGAATCCTGCCACAAGTTCCCAGCTCAACAGCTTTCAAAATCTACCAGTATTCCACCTCACACCAATGACCACCACGCAACCACCCAAACAAACCGAAATTATTGTCACCGGATTCGGCGGCCAGGGCATCATTCTGGCCGGGCGCATCCTCGGCATGGCGGCCTCGCTCGGCGACCACAAAGAGTCTACCCTGGTCCAGGCCTATGGACCGGAATCGCGCGGCGGCGCCTGCAATGCCCAGGTGATTATCTCGGATACACCGATCCACTACCCCTACGTGAACCAGCCGCACATCCTGGTGGCCATGAGCCAGACCGGCTACGAAAAGTTCGCGCCAGCCCTGGAGTCTTCAGCGATGCTCCTCGTTGACCAGGATCTGGTCAACCCGGAGAACGCGGCCTGCGACCACTACGCCATCCCGGCCACGCGCATGGCCGAGAAGCTGGGCAACAAGATGATGGCCAACATCATTATGATCGGCTTCTGCACCGCGGTCACGGGGGCGGTGACGAGTGAGGCGGCCCAGGACACGGTCCGCAAGTCTGTGCCCAAGGGAACCGAGGACCGCAACATCGAGGCCTTTACCAAGGGGTACGACTATGGCCTCTCCACCCTCAAGGGCCGCAAAAAGCGGGCCGCAGGCCAGACAGGAGCGTTGGCGTCATGACACGGAAGAAGGAACGGTTATACCGGGTGATCGTCGTCGGCGCGACGCCGGAGGGTATTGCCGCCACCAACAAGCTTGGCGAACTGGGCATCCCGGTGACCCTGGTCGACGGCGCCCCTGACCTGAACGAGAAATTGGCTGCCGAGCAGTATCGCCTGCCCTCAGGATTGAGCTTCAACTATGCCCACCGGCCGGGCCTGATCCGCATCCTGCGCAACAGCCAGATCCGTACCCTGCTGCCTGCGCGGATCAACTCAATCAAGCATACCTCGCAGGGCTTCAGCGTGCGCATTGACGTGGAGCAGACCTTTGTCGACCCGGACCACTGCGTACTCTGCGGCAAATGCGTGGCTGCCTGCCCGGTGACCTGTGCAGACGGCAGCCAGCCGCTACATTACCCGGGACGCACGGCCCTGCCCGGTCGGCCCTGGATCGACAAACGGCGGCAGCCGCTCTGCCAGGAAAGCTGTCCATTGGGCGTGAACGCCCAGGGCTACATCGCCTTGGCCGCGCAGGGCCGTTACGACGAGGCCCTCGTCGTGGTCCGACAGGACAACGTCCTGCCCGGCATCTGCGGCCGCGTCTGTACCCATCCCTGCGAGGAGACCTGTCGACGCGGTGGCGTCGACGATCCGGTGGCCATCCGTGCCATCAAGCGGTTCCTCGCCGATTATGAGACTGCCAACGAGGCCCGCACAGAAACTGTCGACCCACCGCCGGTAGCCCCGCCCGAGCCGACCCGGCCGGAGCGGATCGCAGTGATCGGTTCCGGGCCGGCGGGCATCGCTGCGGCCGCGGACCTGGCCCGTCGCGGCTACGGGGTGACCGGGTTTGAGAAGGAGGCCGAGGCAGGCGGGCTGCTGCGTTACGGCATCGGTGCGCACCGGCTGCCGCGCACCATCCTTGACCGCGAGATCCGCGTGATTGAGCGCATGGGCGTAGTCTTTGCCACCAGCCAGCCCATTGACCTGGCTGCAGACCTGGAGCGACTGAGCCGTGAATACAGCGGCGTGCTCCTGTCCACCGGCACCTGGCACGACCGGCACATGGGCATCGAAGGCGAAGACCTGGACGGCGTGGAAGGCTGCCTCGCTTTCCTTGCCCGACGCCAGTGGGAGGGGCTCACCACCCTGCCCGGCCGCATGGCCGTGATCGGCGACGGCAACTCGGCTTTTGACCTAGCGCGGACGCTCGCGCGCATGGACGCGGAGGTGAGCATTATCAGTTGGTTCAACACGAAGCACATCCCGGCCGACCCGGAAGAGGTGCGCGAAGCCCTTGAGGAGGGCGTGAGCCTGGTCGATGCTACCCAGGTCATTGCCTTGCGTGGCGAAAACGGCCAGTTCCGGCAACTCGAGTGCGTGCGCACCATGCCCGGCACAGCAGACGCACGCGGTATTGCCTGGCCCATGGTGGCCGAAGGGAGCCAGCCTTTCACCCTGGATTTTGACCGTGTCTTTGTGGCCATTGGTCAGGTGGGCGGCTGGCGGCCGGAGAGCTTTGCCGGCCTGATCAGAGTGAACGAGCGCGGCTTTATCGACACCGACGAGGAACAGCGCACCGCGCTTGCCCGGGTGTACGCCGCCGGCGATACGGTCTCTGGCCCGTCCTCAGTGGTGCGGGCCATGGCCGCGGGCAGGCGGGCTGCGCGCACCATGCATGCCGATCTGTCTGGCGAGCACGACGAGATCCAGCTGTCGCGACCACCCGAACGCGATTTTTGCACCATTCCCGAGGACCTGCCGCAGCAGCGGCGCACCACCATGCCCGAACGCCAGGCCGCCGAACGGGTGCACTCCTTTCAGGAGGTGACCCTCGGCTTCACGCCCCAGCAGGTGCTGGCCGAGGCGAGTCGCTGTCTGCAGTGCGGGGTCTGCTCAGAGTGTCTGGAGTGCGTGACCGCCTGCGGCTCGTTGCAGGCCATCGACCATTTCCAGGAGCGCGAGGAAATCTTCGAGCAATGCGGCGTGGTGATCGTTGCTGACCCGGCCGCTGCCCCCAACATCAAGGGCGATGATATCCTCCGCGCCTACGGGCCCAGGACCGCCCGAGCAAACGTCAACGACATGGTGGTGCGCGGCTTTGACGCCGCGGCCCGGGCTATGCTGCTGCTGGGCGGCGCGGCCCGCAAAACCAAGGGCCACGGCCTGTCCATGTCCATCCCGGACGTCGGTCTGTCGCCGGAGATCCGCATCGGCGTGTTTGTCTGCCGCTGCAGCGACTCGCTCGGCTGGCTGGACGGCATGGACGACTTCCTCGCTGGCTTAGGTGCCGCCAATCCGGACATCATCCATGTGGAGGCCCTGCCCGCGGCCTGCGTGCGCGAAGGCAGCCTGGCCATCATCCGCGCAGTGCGCGAAAAGGCCATCACCCGCATGGTGCTCGCCTCCTGTGTCTGCTGCCCGCTCAACTTCGCGTGCAGCGCCTGCACGGACCAGCGTAGCCGCCTAAAGAACAGCCTGTTCCACGGCACAGGTATCAGCCGTTCCATGGTCGAGACCTGCAACCTGCGCGGCGAGGTCCTACGTCTGGTCGAGGCCAATCCGCAACTCGCCCTGGAACGGTTCAAGGGT
>JAVEYP010000230.1:0-4218 GCA_034003445.1 Desulfobulbus sp. | reverse complement strand
GGCCCGCAGGACGGGCCGAAAGATGATCGAAAGCGGTCGGGTTCCAACTGGCTCCTGTCTCTCGTTGGCTGAATCACAGCGGTAAAGTGGTCGCTTGGCACATAATCAGATTATTCGAGGGTCCCTTGAGTCACAAGCCGATGAACGTGGGCGCGATTGTTGTTGGCGGGGCGTTGTTTGGCGCTGGCTGGGCGATTATGGGTTTCTGCCCGGGAACCTCGGTGGGTGCGCTCGGCGAGGGACGCTGGCATGCGCTGTTCGCCATCATCGGCATGCTGCTCGGGGCAGCCCTGTACGCGGAACTCTACCCGTTTTTCAAGGGCACAGTGTTGTCGTGGCAGGACTACGGTAAGATCGGCCTAGTCGAGACCCTGGGGGTGTCGCCCTGGTTGTTGGTTGCCGGGTTCTGGGCCGGCTGTCTCGGGTTGTTTGCCTGGTTTGAGAAGAAGGGACTGTAACTGCGAGTTGGTGACGGGCGGGTGCTGCCGCGACTGATGTTCAGTCGTGGCCCCCGCCCGTGGTGTTTTCGGTCCACGGCGTGAGGACTTAGTCGTCGAGCAGAAGCATGATAATGGGAGTGAGGTCGAGTGTTTTCATGCAGTTGAACCAGATTTGGGCCATTATGCTGTACCCGGCCTGGTTGGGATGTATCCGGTCCGAGGTACAGAGGTTGGCCCAGTTACTTTTCAGGGCACCGTAGTGATCGGCCAGGGCGATGTCCTTTTCGAGGGCGAGTTCCTTGAGGAGCGCATTGGCCTGGGGAAGGTTCTTTTCCGGATAGCGTGGGTCAGGGGTGAAGGTACCGAGGACCGGGATAACACCCTTGGCTTTGGCTTTGTCGATCATGTTGGCCAGGTTGGCCCGGACTGTTTCGGCGCTGCCAAAGTACAGTTCGTTGGTGCCTTCCATCAAGAGAATGTAGCGGGGCTTGCTTTTGGCGAGAACGCTGTCAAAGCGGGCGAGGCCACTACTGGTCGTGTCGGCGCGGCGGCCCCAGTTTTCGACGCGGGCATCCCGGCCAGCGTTTTTCAAGAGTGTTTGCAGGGGCTCGCGGTAGCCGCCCCTGCAGGAGGAGGGCAGACAGCCGTTCCCGTCCATGCCGGTCCAGTACGGATACCCGGAGGTGAGGCTGTCGCCAAAGGCGTTGACTGCGTATTGCTCGGCGTGGGTGGTAGAGGCCATAAGGACGCCGGTAAGCAGGGCAGCGAGCAGCAGGATGCGGGGCATGATGGATGGGTGCATAACCAGTTGTCGGGGGGAAGGTTCAGTTCAGAGCCGTTGCGGTGAGCGCACGACGGGCCGGGTGCGCAGGGCTCTTGTAACACGTTCCCATGGTTGGGGGCAACAGCGGACCATGTACCGAGATGGTCAATTGAAGAGGGTGGGGCGGCTGGCAGCGGTTCAGTCGTCGAGCAGGAGCATGAGGATAGGGGTGAGGTCCACTGTTTTCATGGCGTCGAACCACACCTGGGCAATTTTCGCATAGCCGGCGTTGTTTGGGTGCAACCCGTCCGCGTTCAGGCTGGACCAACTGCCAATGAGTGCGGTGTAATGGTCGGCAAGAGGGATGTTTTTTTCAGTGGCCAGTTTTCTGAGTTCGCCATTCGTCTGAGAGATCGGTTTGCCGCCGCGGAGGTCCGGAGTGATGGTGCCGAGTATGGGTGTCACTCCCCGGCTCAGGCTCTCGTTCACCATCCGTTCCATGTTTTTGCGGACCGTGTCGGGGCTGAGAAAGAGGAGGTCGTTGGTCCCTTCCATGAGTAGGATGTAGCGCGGTTGGTTGATCGAGAGGACTAGACCGATGCGGCTGACCCCACTGCTCGTCGATTCTCCGCCTTTACCCCAGTTTTGGACGATTGCATCTCGGCCGGCCTCCCTGAGAAGGGTTTGCAGGCTCGGTTCGTAGCCGCCGCACCCCACACAGCCGTTGCCGTCCCGCGCGTAGGCCTTCCAGCCGGCGGTGATACTGTCGCCAAAGGCACACACCGTGTACATCTCGGCGCGCAGGTGACCGGCACCAGTCAGGGACAGGACAACAAACAGGAAAAACGGCAGGGAACGAGGCAAAAATCGTGCTAACATTTTTTTTAATCCGCAACGAATGGAATCATGGGGCGAGTCGTACGCGAAAAAAAACGCACCCCCGCGCCGACTGTGGGCAAAACTCCTTCGATTTTATCGCGTTTTGATGGTCCGAAGCAAATAAAAATGTCGCAAAACCCCAGTCAGCAACCTTTTGGCGTGATCGGGAAGGCGGAATCAGGGCCTCCTTACGACCTCAGGCTGCTTTTAGCAGAACCAGGGACATGGACAGGAAGCTGAGCAGGGTGGAGAGCACGATGACTGCTGAGGCCAATTCGAGGTCTGAGCGGAGCTGCGAGGAGAGAATGTAGATGGCTGTCGAGGTGGGCAGGGAGAAAAACAGCATGCTCACCGACCAAGCCGTGCCGGTAACGCCGAACAGGTGCAGGGCAATCAGCCCGAACGTTGGCAGGAGCGCCAGCTTGATCAGACTGCTGACCAGGGCCAGGCCGAGGTTGGCGCGCAGGCCGGCAAAGGTCAGGCTGCCACCAATGGAGAACAGGGCCATGGGCAGGGTCACCTGGGAGATGAGGCCCAAGGTGTTGTCCAACCAGACCGGGAAGTATCCCACGAACTGGCCGTATGCCATGCCACAGAAACATCCGAGGATGAGAGGGTTGGCCATCAGGTGGCGGACCGTGATAGCCAGCCGCCGGCCGTGGCTGCTCGGCTGGTCCTCTCCGTACCAGATAAGGACCGACACGGCCATGACGTTGATCAGGGGGATGAGCAGGCCGACAAGGATGCCGTAGAGCCGCACCCCGTCCTCGCCCAGGGCGTTGAGCACCACGGCCATGCCAATGTAGGTGTTGAAGCGATAGCAGCCCTGGCTGAACGAGCCGGCCTGGAATCGGCCAACCGGCCGCAGACGGATGTAGAGCAGGCTGGCGAGGAACACGGCGACGACTGCCAGCGCCGAGGCAAGTAGGTAGTGCCCGCCGTCAGCGAATTCGAATGGCGCGCCGCCGATCTTCCAGAACAGCATCACTGGGAAGAAGACGTAGTAGATAAGCCGGTCCGAGGTGCGTAGAAAGTTGCTGTCTGTGATGCCGCCGCGTTTCAGAGCCACGCCGAAGACGAGCAGAACAAGCACTGGGAAGAGGGCATTGACGATGGTCATAGTTCCACCGGGGCAGGGCGACTCAGTGCAGCAGGTAGCGCGGCCGGCGGATGCGGGTCGCACGGCAGCGGGGACATCGCCCGGGTGGCTGGGGCCGCGTGCGGTGCTGGAACACAAAGCCGCAGGACAAACAGATCGCCGGCTCGATCACCAGCCGGTGACCAGTGACCCGGGCCGACCGATCGAGATGGAGGAGGTGGGCATAAATCTCGCTTTCGCTCTGGTGGAGCTGTTGGGAGAGCTCGCGCACGCCCTGGGGACCGGCGAGGAGCAGGTCGAAGAGCTGTTGCCGGACAGTCTGGGGTGTTTCCTTTAGTTGGTCCATGGCGGGGTGTTGGAAGGCAGGATGCTGGCCCGTTGCTGACGGGCCACCTCCTGCAGGTGGCGGCCGACCCTGGCCCGGCCGATACGGGTCATGTTCTGCATGAGCGGGAAGGGCGTGGCCAGCAGGCCGTAGCGGCTTTTGAGCAGGTCAGTCATCGCAATCCACAAGTGACCCGTCATCTCCGCGTCTGCCAGGGCGCGGTGAAAGGTGCCGGACCGGATACCGCAATGGTGTACCAGGGTGCTGAGCTTGTGGTTGGTGGCCTCGGGAAAAAGTCGTCGCGCTGCCAGCATAGTGCAGGTCATGGGGTTCTCTCGCTCCCTGCCGATGGTGGCCAGTTCGGCGTCGAGGAAGCGGCTGTCAAAGCCTGCATTGTGGGCGACCAGCGGTGTGTCGCCGATCCAGTTCGCGAACCGGGCCATGACGGCTTCGCAGGGCGGCGCCTCAACAAGCAGGTCGTTGCTGATGCCGGTCAGCGACTCGATGAACCGGCTGATTGTGAAGCCGGGGTTCATCAGTTCCTGGAATCGGTCGACAATCATGCTCGCCTCAATGCGCACCGCCCCCACATCGATGGGCCGGTCGCCCTGGTCGGGAGACATACCGGTGGTTTCGAAATCAAGGTCAATGACCGTTACCAGGGACAGGAGACTCTGCACGTGTTCAGGGTGTTTTGAGGCTGGTGGGGGAT
>JAVEYP010000229.1:0-4219 GCA_034003445.1 Desulfobulbus sp. | reverse complement strand
AACTGCTCCCAGTCGACGGTTTCGTTCAGTTTGCGCAGTGGGTCACCCGCCTTGTCGATACGTTGCAGCCTGGTGGTGAAGTCGAGAAATCCCAGTTGGTGCATGTTGGTCTCCGTTAGCTGATGGGCGCCGGATAATTTCTCGTTAAAATATCATATCTGTTTAATTTATCGATAAAAATCGAAATTTTTTTGCACTTTTACTGCAGCTATTTTTCGAGGAACCCTTTAGATAGTGCGGCGACGTCCTTTTCATTGGGCAGGGATGGAGAATACGATCTGAATCGCTCACGAGCCGGCAAAATGAGTACCAATGACCTTATTGCGCTCGCCGGTGAGTGGATTGAAAAATACCCAATTGTTCTCTGGGAAGACCCCTTGGCGGAAGGGGACTGGGAAGGTTTTAAGCAGTTTACAACAAAGCATGGAAATAAAATTGAGGTTGTCGGCGACGACATATTTGTCACCAATACACGTTATATCGCCAGGGGGATCAAAGAAGGTACAGCGAATTCGGCGCTAATCAAACTAAACCAGATCGGTACAGTATCTGAAACCATCGAAGCAGTTCGCATGTGTCGTGATTTCGGTTGGCGCTATTTCGTATCACACCGTTCCGGAGAGACTGAGGACACTTTCTTGGCTGATTTCGCCGTTGCTATGGATGGGGGACACCTAAAGACTGGATCTGCAAGCCGAAGCGAACGAACCGCTAAATACAATCGCCTATTAGAAATTGAGCAAGAGCTTGGACAAGGAGCGCTGTATTACTGGCGTTGACTCTCCGGATGCGTAACAAGGCGCTGCACTCAGGCGGGAATTCCGCTGCGCTTCATTGCTGCCGGTGAGCTTTGTCGTTCACCGCCCTAAAAAAAAATAGCAGGAGTAGTCCTGGCTTTACTATGAAAACGAGAAGGAGCAGATTATGAAAACATATGTACTGAATGAAACGGGAGCCGTTGAAAACCTGCTGATGAAAGAAGTCGAGAAACCTGAGATCAAGGCAGATGAAGTGTTGGTTGAAACAAAAGCAATCAGCATTAACCCGGTAGATGTAAAAGTGAGACTAATGGATGACGTGCTCACTATGATTATGGGTACGGAAGATCGTCCGGTCATCCTTGGCTGGGATATAGCCGGAACCGTTGTTGCGGTCGGCGAAGAAGTCAGCGAGTTTGAGGTTGGCGACAAGGTATTCGGTATGATCAATTTTCCAGGACAGGGCAAAGCCTATGCCGAGTATGTTGCATCACCTGCCTGCCACCTGGCTGTTATGCCGGAAAAGGTAACATTCGAAGAAGCTGCGGCAACCACACTGGCCGCACTGATCGCGCTGCAGGTGTTACAGCCTCGTGTCAAAAAGGGTGACCGCATTCTAATCCACGCCGGCTCCGGTGGTGTTGGACATTTTGCGATTCAGATGGCTACGAGACTCGGCGCATATGTGATTGCCACCTCCTCTGCCAGGAACCGAGAATTCATCATGTCCCTCGGCGCAGATGAGCACATTGATTACCGTCAGCATAAATTCGAAGAGATCCTGTCGAATATAGACTTCGTCCTCGATGGTATGGGTGGTGAGGTCCTTGAGAACTCTCTGAAAGTCGTCAAAGAGGGTGGCAAAATCGTTTCCTTGCCCACCCGCCAATTCCCGGAAGACCTGCAGTTGGAGGCGGACCAGCGCAAGATAAAACTGGAGTTCGTCCTTGTCCAGTCGAGCGGTGAAGATATGAACACCCTGAAAGCCATGCTAGAAAACGGCGAACTGAAACCTCACGTTTCAAAAGTCTTCCCGTTTGAAAACATGGCGGATGCCCATGTACAGATTGAATCCGGTCGAACTGTGGGCAAAGTGATTGTTAAGCTCTAAGAAGACTTCGTACAATACAGCGCCGAAAAATTTCTTTCAGCGAACACTTTAAAACGCGCCGCTAAGGCACGACGTTAGGTCGATTTCAAATATTTTTATCAGTTGATGATGGCCTGCAAAAAAAGATCAATGATGAAATAGAGACAAAGTTGCTCAAAAGTGAAGAACAGAAGAGTCCATCAGATGGAAATAGATTTTTTCATCAACTTGCTGATAAAACTTCGGAAGGCCAGGTTGTATTGCGCCAAGGTCAGGAAGATATTACCTTGCAATTTCCTCGTTGTTTGATCCTGCGAAGTGCAGTTAGAAGACGAAGAAAAGAAAGATAGAAGCACGCAACACAGTCTGGAAGTGGAGATCAAGTGGTTTGATGATGAACATCGCGGAGGATCTTGGGAGTTGGGATAGATGTGAAGTTACCTATCCAGCCATTATCAATCATGTATGATCCCGGCCCTGACTGTGCCGTGGAGTGATAACGCTGGAAGCTTGCTGAGCGAGGTCAAGGGCTGGTGGAGGGTCTGTATCAGCATATCCTCAAAGGTTATATATATTTTGCTACGGCCTTTGCCCCCTGTGTGAGGATATTTGTGTGTACCGTAGCAATGCGGCCTGTGTTGGCAAGAGCCGACCAGGTAGCATGAGAAGCTGCCGGAGTGATGGCAGGGCAGGGCCGCCGGAGTCTGCCTGCAGGAACCCGGCTCCAAACCACCCTCAAGCGGCATTGGCTAAAGACCGTTGTCGTGAGCGTTGAGGGAAAAGACGCATCCATGTGTCCACCAGAACGATGCCCACATCGCCGGCCACGTATTGTGCAACTTTCTGGCACTGGTAATGCGAAAGGAACTGGACCAGCCTCTTTCGGCTGCCAGTTACCAATTCGAGTGGTTGCACATCAAGCAGGATCTCCAGACACTCAAGCAGGTCATCATCGAGGAGGACGGCAAAAGATGGTTTGCTATCCGCAGTGAATGTAAGGGAAACTGCGGCAAGATCTTCCAGGCGGTTGGGGTAGCGCCTCCCCCCACGATCCGCGCCGTGGAATAACCGGCTAAAATTTCTGGTGGTAGTGCCAAGAGCCTTCTTGCTCCTCATAGCTGCCTGGAATCGTTGAGAAATAAAAATCGTGGTGTTCAAAATCTGTTTAATTAATATTTTATCTAAAATCGCAGAATCTCAAAAAAGCAAATTCCTATCATCCGGAGGGAGTATTTATGAAGATTTCAGAAATTGTAAATCAATATGCTAGGACCTTTTCACCATATGCAAGTGGCCTAGTAAATCATTTGCCTATGGGGCAATTGGCATTATATATGATGGGAAATGATGTAGGAAAAGTAGCATCATATTCTGAAAGCAATATAAAATCGGGAAAAGTAGACAAAATAAAATCTGAATTTAGTACAGTAGAAACTATAACTGAATGTGTAGGGAAAAGAGAATTATACGAAGCTTGTCTATTGCTTATAGAAAAAAAAATTCAATTAAAAGGTGTGGAAAAAGTTATTGCAGAAGTATTAAACAGCTATCCTCTCGGAATTTCCTCAGGACTATTTCACACTACTATTAGATTAGCCTATGCAGTTGAAGGTATGAAATTAGATCAGGATCTAGAAGAGGAAGCAGCCAGAGCTTTGGCTTATTATATAACAGCTTATAGAGAGGGAAATGTATTTAACAAAAAGGTAAATCCTTCCAGGTTTATAGAAAGTGTAGAAAAGGTATTTAATAATAGAGAAATTATTGAATTATTAAAATCTAATCCATCTCTCGGTAAAAAAATACATGCTCTTTATAATGAAAGTAAATATATGGAAATGGGATTGTTAATTGATGGAAGCAACGAAGAGAAGGTGGTTTTTTTATTGAAATTGCTATTGCCTATGTTAGATCAGACAGACAGTATAATAGTACTCCACTGTATAACAGGGCTCCAGGCTTTATTAGTATTAGAAGATTATTTTAATAATTTTTCATATATATTAGACATTATGACAACTTATATTATTACACATCTCTTAACAGTAGATAATAAAGATGTTCCAGTAGATTTAGGAGACAGCAAGTCCTGGAATAATATAATTAAAGAAAGTTCTAATTCAACAAATGTTCATACTATTAAATATACTTACAGTACAAGTGTATTATATAAAAAATATAATACAGACACGATAAGACAATCAGCACAGTTAAGAGAAATGAGAAATTAATAAGAAACACTAGAGGGTTCCTCGAAAAATAGCTGCAGTAAAAGTGCAGTAAAATTTAGATTTTTATCGATAAATTAGGAAGATGTGATATTGTATCGAGAAATTATCCGGCACCCATCAGCTAACGGAGACCAACATGC
>JAVEYP010000228.1:0-4220 GCA_034003445.1 Desulfobulbus sp. | reverse complement strand
CGCCGATAAGAAGAAAGCGGATGATGTTTTTCATGCGTTCCTGTCGGTAGAATGATGAGGAGATTTCACTGTCCGGCGGCACCGTCTATTGCGCTTGCTCTTCGGCAGGCGCCGGAGCTGGCTCCTTGCGGACCTTTCGGGAGAGGTCAAGCAACGGCAGGATGCTCTGCTGGTTGCCATCGACCACGTAGACCTGCTCCACCTGAGGTAGGATTTCCTGCATCGCCTCAAGGTACATGCGCTGTCGGGTGACTTCTTCAGCCCCCTCGTATTCCTTGACAATGGCCTTGAATCGGTTGGTATCGCCGTTGGCCCGGTTGGTGCGCTCGATCGCGTAACCGCGGGCCGATTCGACGATCTGCTTGGCGCTACCGCGCGCCTTGGGGATCACCCGGTTGTAGGTTTCCTCAGCCTCGTTGACCAGCCGCTTCATGTCCTGATCGGCGATGTTGACCTCGTTGAAGGCCGGCTTGACCTGTTCAGGCGGGTTGATGTCGAGCAATTGCAAGGTGAGGACATTGACGCCGCCTTGCAGCCGGTCAAGCTGCTCTTGCAGTTCGCGCTTGGCGTTGGCCGCGAGGATCTCCCTGTTACTGAGTACGTAGTCGAAATCCATGTTGCCAACGATTCGCCGGGTGACTGTTTCTGAGGCGTCACGAACGATCTGGGCGACATCGCGAACTTTGTAGAGAAAAAGGACGGGGTCGCTGACCTTGTATTGGACGATCCACGCCACCTCAATCACATCCTTGTCGCCGGTGAGCATGAGCGCTTCCATGTCCAATCCCTTGCGGTCAAAGGCGGCAGCACCCGGCGTGCGGCTCCGGAAGCCAAACTCCTCCTTGCGCACGCTCTCCACGTCCACCTTGGTCAGCTCCTCGACGTAGGGAATTTTAAAATGCAGACCGGGTATGGCGGTACGGTGGTACTGACCAAAGCGCAAGACGATGCCCACCTCGCCCGGCTTGATGGTATAGAAGGAACCGGCTACCGCCTGCAGAACGAAAAAAGCGGCGACGATAGCAACGACCTTCCCCGGGCCGCTGAGCCGGCCCACCGGCCGTTCAGCGGGCGGTTCGCCGGATGGGGCGGGAGACGGTTTATTGTCTAGGCCGGCAAAGGTGTCACGGATTTTCTGGATGAGCGCGGCCAGCAGGTCTTCCGGCCCGCTGGGCTGTTTCTTCTTGCCCCAGGGAGGCTGTTCATTCATGGGCATGCGGACTACTCCGGTGTTGAGCGGATGGAGGGGTATGCGGCGACCGGGTGGCTTCTTTTCGAGAGAGGCCGCCGGGCCGGTGTCAATTGCGCCTTAAGGTAGGCACTCGGGCGGGCCGTGTCAACAAGATCGGGCCTAGGCGGTCTGTTTCCGGCCGGTACAGGGCAGCCGCAGACAGACAACGGGTTGTGCCCCTTCGCGGATCAACGGCCGACCTTCAGACCCCAGATCTCCTCGGCGTATTCGCGGATGGTCCGGTCGCTGGAGAACTTGCCAATTCGTGCCACGTTGAGGATTGACCGGCGCAGCCATACAACCCGGTTGGCGTAGGTCTCGCCGACCTCCCGCTGGCATTGGAGATAGGCCTCAAGGTCGAGGAGCAGCAGAAAGGGGTCGTTCTCGCTGAGCAGGTCATCGACAATCGGCCGGAACAGAGCTCGGTCGCCGTTACTGAAGGCGCCGTGCGCGATGGCATCGACGATGTCGCGCACTTCTGGGTTGCTCTCGTAGACCTGCCAGGGTTTGCGTGACTTGCACTTTTTCTCATAGGCCGCCTCTTCTGCGGTCATGCCGAAGATAAAAATGTTCTCAGGCCCCACCTCCTCGCGGATCTCAATGTTGGCGCCGTCCAGGGTGCCGATGGTCAGTGCGCCGTTAAGCGCGAACTTCATGTTACCAGTGCCCGAAGCCTCGGTGCCGGCAGTGGAAATCTGCTCGGAGAGATCAGCGGCCGGGATGATCCGCTCAGCCAGCGACACGCTGTAGTTGGGGATAAAGACCACCTTGAGTCGGTCACCGATGCGCGGGTCGTTGTTGACCACCGCGGCCACGCTGTTGATCAGTTTGATGATCAGCTTGGCGCGCAGATAGGACGGGGCCGCCTTACCGCCGAAAATGACAGTGCGCGGCACAAACGGTTCGTCCGGGCGGGTGAGCAGCCGCTGGTAAAAATGGATGACGTGAAGGATGTTGAGCAGCTGGCGTTTGTATTCATGGATTCGCTTCACCTGGATGTCGAACAGGCTTTCCGGATCCACGGTCAGCCCACAGGTCTGCTCGATAATCTCGGCTAGTCGTTGCTTGTTACGCAGCTTCACCTCGTGCCAGCGCTGGTGGAAGACCGGGTCATCACAGTACGGTTCGAGGCCGCGGAGTTTGTCGAGGTCCACCACCCAGTCGTAGCCGATCTTCTCGCCGATCAGCCGGGAAAGATCATCGTTGCACATCAACAGCCAGCGCCGGGGAGTGATACCATTGGTTTTGGAGTTAATCCGGTCCGGATACATCTCATGGAAGTTGCGGAACAGGTAGGTCTTGAGCAACTCGGAGTGCAAGGCGGCAACGCCATTCACTGAGTGGCTGCCGATGATGGCCAGATTGGCCATGCGTACCCGCCGCACCGGTCCCTCCTCGATAAGCGACATTTCTTGAATTTTTCGCGTGTTGCCGGGGTAGCGGTTGGCTACCTCCTCGAGGAAGCGCCGGTTGACCTCAAAGATGATTTCCAGGTGCCGGGGCAGTACCCGCCCGAGCATCTCTACCGGCCAGGTCTCCAGGGCCTCGGGCATAAGGGTGTGGTTGGTGTAGCCAAAGGTGCGTACGCAGAGATCCCAGGACTGTTCCCAGCCCAGCCCTTCGACGTCCAGGAAGATGCGCATCAGTTCCGGGATGGCGATGGCCGGGTGGGTATCGTTGAGTTGCACTGCCACTTGGTTGGGGAAATCGTCGAACAGGTTGTTTTCCTTACGATAGCGGCGAAGGATGTCCTGGAAAGTGGCGCAGACGAAGAAGTACTGCTGCTTGAGGCGCAGTTCCTGCCCTTCGCTGATGTCGTCGCTTGGATAGAGTACCTTGGAGATTGTTTCGCTCTCAACCTTGTTCTCCACCGCGTTGATGTAGTCACCGGCGTTGAAGATGTGCAGGTCGAGTTCGCGCGAGGCCTTGGCCCGCCAGAGGCGCATGTTGATCACGTGATCGTTGTTGAAACCCGGGACCAGCAGGTCGCAGGCCATAGCCATGACGATCTCGGTGTCGGCCCAGCGCGCCCGGTAGCGGCCGTTCTCGTCGGAGCTGGCGGTGACGTGGCCGTAGAACTGTACCGGATACATGAACGATGTCCGTTCGTACATCCAGGGAGATCCGAGCCGCAGCCAACTGTCCGGGGTCTCGACCTGGTAACCGTCGACAATCTTCTGGTTAAATAGACCAAAATCATAGCGGATGCCGTAGCCGTAGGCTGGGATCTTCATTGTGGCGATGGAGTCCATGAAGCAGGAGGCCAGCCGGCCCAGGCCGCCGTTACCCAGAGCCGCATCCTCTTCGCACTCCTGCAGGACCTCCAGGTCGTAGCCGAGTTGCTGCAGAGCCTGGGTGATCTCATGCATCAACCCCATGTTGACGATGGCGTTGCCCAGCGAGCGGCCAACCAGGAACTCGAGGGAAAGGTAGTAGACCCGTTTCATCTTCTCGGCGTAGAAGGTCTTCTGGGTCTTGATCCATTTTTCCATGAGCACATCGCGCAGGGCGTAGGAAAGTGCGCGGTAGACGTCTTGGTCGCTGGCACGGTCCGGGTCGCGACCTTGAAAGCTCACTAGGTGGCGCTGGATACATTGTTTGAACTCCTCAATCCCCATGTCCCGAAAGATGGAATAATAAGCGTGATTGCTCGTCGGGGTGGCGGTCTGGTTGTTCATGCGCATATCTCCAATAAAAGTCAGTTATGTCCGGTTGAAAAATTGCTAGGAATTAGTGGATGACAAAGTTGGAAAAAAGCTGATTTTGAGGAACAAATAAACGAAATTTTTCTTTATTATGCAGTGTTAATAACCTTTTATTGTGAAGAGTGACAAAAATTCCTTCAGCTCTATCAACAATGTCACCAAGGGTATCTACAACCACCCATGGTTCCCGTTGCATACTGATTTGTCAAGTACTCAGAATCTCAACTTGTGAAGCAACAGACCGCTACAGATGAAACTTAAAGCCAGCTTCCTAACCTTCTCTG
>JAVEYP010000227.1:0-4242 GCA_034003445.1 Desulfobulbus sp. | reverse complement strand
GACCCTGCTGGAATGGTTCCGCGAGTTTATCCCGGCCAGCGAGGGCGAAAGCTTTTCCCGCGGTTTTCTTGGCCGGATGCTTTTTTCAGGCGACGAGGTGCTCAAGCGGACTCGGGTGCTCTCTGGTGGTGAGCGGGTGCGCTGTCTCTTGGCGCGCATGATGTTGAGCGGTGCCTATGTGCTGATCCTTGACGAACCGACCAACCACCTCGACCTGGAATCAATCACCTCGTTGAACAATGGCCTGATCGCCTTCCCCGAGGTGCTCCTGTTTTCCTCACACGACCACCAGTGCGTGGCAACGGTCGCCAACCGCATCATCGAGATCGGCCACAAGGGCGTGATCGACCGGATGATTGGGTACGACGACTACTTGGCCGACGAGGAACTCATGGCCCGGCGCGCCGGGCTGTATCGCAAGGAAAAGAGGCGCTAGGACGCGCGACGGCGCGGACCAGGTATCAGAGAGGGGCAGCAGCCGAGGCGGAGAAGAGAATACGGCCAAGGTGCTGGTCGCGAATACGGGAAATCCTGGATGCGGGACGGCAGGGTGGATCAGTGCTCGACCCAGAGGAGCTTGTCCGTGGCAAAGCCGAGTTCTGCAGCCCGGGCGACCAGTTGGCTCCGCACTGTGCCATCCAACTCCGGAGTTCTAGCCAGGATCCACAGATAGTTGTGGTTCGGCCCGCTCACCAGGGCGTACTGATAGTCGGCATCCAGTTCGGTGACGATGTAGGCCCCATAAAAAGGACCGAAGAACGAGACCTTGAGATAGGCGGTGTGCTGATCAAGGACAAAATAGGCGCGCCCCTCGGCCTCCTGCCAGCGGTTTTTGGTGGCGTTGAAGCCGCGGTTGAGCACGCGCACGCCGCCATCATCACGCAACGAGTAGTTGGCGCTCACCCGGGTCAGGCCGCGCTCGAACCTGTGGTCGAGCCGGGCGATCTCGTACCAGCTGCCAAGGTACCTGTCCAACGCGAAGTCAGGGACTGGCTCCACGAACGGCTGTCGACTGACGCAGCCACCGAGCAGGCCGAGGACGGCGAGAAAAACGAAACGTATCGGGGAGGGCAATCGCATAGCTGCACCGGATTTGTAGTGGAAGGGCTTTGGCCGGCGGGAAAATGGTTGGCAGGTACCATACGATATCACGCCCCGGACGGCAACGGCCTAAACGCGCAAGAAGACCACCTCAGGTTACCCGGAACGGTCCCGCCCGGACAATCAACAGGAGGTTAGGCCTTGTCGAGTCGTGTATTATGATTAGGATGCAGTACAAAGAGACTTTTCTCAACCATGGCGTGGCTCCTTTGCTCCGCACGCCACGCGCAAGCACGAGGGATTGATATGCAGAACAAGGCATTTTTTCAGGCACAGCGGGATTTTCTTCGCGGTGACTACGGCAGTTCCATCACAGGCTTTGGCACAGCTTTAGAAACCGGCATGGAGGCCGCTCGGGTGCACCTGCCGCTTGGACTCGCCTATTTAAAAAACCGCAACTTTGCGGAGGCAGCCGCCGAGTTCGGCCGCGTCCTTGAACTCCGGCCACACGATGACCTTGTCCTTTTCCTGCGAGGCATGGCCCGGTTCAACAATAACGAGCCGAAAATCGCCTTGGCCGACCTCAACGCCGCCATCGACGCCAACCCTGGCCGTGCGGCCGCCCATGTGGGCCGAAGTCTGGCCAACCGCTCGCTCGGCCATGACCGAGCGGCAGAGAACGACCTGCGTAAGGCCTTAACCCTGGGTGGAGTCGAGGTGAGTCTGTTCATGCGCGAATACTGTCTAACGCGGCAGCTCCACGACCTGGCCACCTCCCTGTTCGACACCTACGATGCGGCGTGGGGCCCGCTGTTACGCATTGGCAGGGGAACGCCCACCACCCACTGACCCACAGCCCATCATCGCTGATCAAAGCCGCCATAAGGCGGCTTTTTTTTGTGCGATTGCCTCGCTCCAGTCCACGGGGTGGGGTGGCCAATTTCTATTGACTCCCCCAGCCTGCTTCAGTATGAGTGGCGCCTGCAACGGCAGCCCGCGCCGCTGTCCGGACAAGGGGCCCAGGCGACGCCCACCGAGCACCTTCACGCTGGAAAAGAATGAATACCATCCTGCTCATCATGGTGGGCACGGCCTTTGCCTTTGCCGGCTACCACCAGCTCATCTGGGATGCGGCCGCGGGCGGTGCCGCGCCCATGGAATTGCTCTCCGCGGGCATCATCGAGGCCGCCTCAGGCGCGGTCACCTTAGCCATTGGCCTAGTAGGCGTGATGACACTGTTTCTTGGATTAATGAAGGTGGCCGAGGCGGGTGGCATGCTCCGCCTGCTGGCGCGCCTCATCCGGCCGCTGATGGTTCGCCTGTTCCCGGACGTGCCGGCCGACCACCCGGCCATGGGCGCGATGATCCTCAATCTGTCGGCCAATGCCCTGGGGCTTGGCAACGCGGCCACGCCGTTCGGCATCCGCGCCATGCAGGAACTGGACAAGCTGAACTCGCAGCCGGGCACGGCCACCAACGCCATGGTCCTGTTCCTGGCGATCAACACCAGCTCGGTCACCCTACTGCCCACGGGCGTGATCGCCCTGCGGGCCGCGGCCGGTTCGGCCGACCCGGCCGCCATTCTGCCCACCACCCTGCTCGCCACCATCGGTTCGACCACTGTGGCCATCCTTGCGGCGAAACTCTACAGCCGTTGGACCGCCGCGCCATTGCCCGTAGCTGCCCAACCGCTGTCTGCGACCACGGCGGCGAGTTCAAACGAGGACGCCGATCCCGTCATAGCAGAAGACCGCCCCCTGCCACTCTGGGTGAGTGTGCTTGCCCTGGCCACCCTGGTCGGACTGGTGCCAGTGGCCGTGTTGTACGGCCAGGCCCTGTCGCCGTGGGTTATTCCCGGCCTGATAGTGCTGTTTCTGGGGTTTGGCGCGTTACGCCGAGTGCGGGTCTACGAGGTGATGGTCGAGGGTGGACGTGAAGGGTTCCAGGTGGCTCTGCGTATCATCCCCTATATGGTGGTCATCCTGGTGGGCGTGGCCATGCTGCGCGCCAGCGGAGTGCTCGATTTGGTGGTCGGTGCGCTCGGCCGCTTCACCGCACCGCTCGGCCTACCGGCCGAGGCCCTGCCCATGGCCCTGATGCGGCCGCTCTCGGGTTCCGGGGCCTACGCTATCGTTGCCTCCCTCTTGGGCGACCCGGCCATCGGCCCGGACAGCTACACCGGTTTGCTTGTCTCCACCCTGCAGGGCTCCACCGAGACGACCTTCTACGTAATCGCCGTCTACTTTGGCGCGGTCCGGGTCAAGCGGCTGCGTCACGCCTTGGCCGCGGCGCTCACCGCTGACATTGCGGGCGTGGTGTTCGCGGTGGGCGCCTGTCTCGTCCTGTTCGGCCGTTAGGTGCCCGGCTCAGGCCGAAATGAATCGTTGTCGACACATTGAGCTACGACTCGTGGGAATGGGGCTGACCGGTTCGAGCATTGCATCCTTCAGGAACATGGGACTGTTGCGGGTGGGGTCGAGGAAGGATGAGCGTCAGGCTGCGACCAGGCGGTTGTCACGGACCTCGGCCTGAATGGGGCAGAAAAATATCAGGGATCCTGACATCACCCGAAGTTATCGGCGGGCGAGGACAAAACAGCTGCGAATGAGTTCGTAGTGGTTGGCGTGTGTGCGGATCTTCCACCAGACGCTGCCGGTCTCGTCCACCTGCCAAACCGGCGCCAATTCACCCTCTGGGTCGGCAAGCAACCGGGCGATGTTTGCCTGGCCGCGACCGGAAAAACGGCCCTCACCCGTGCCACCCAGCCAAGCCTCAGACGGGGCGACCTCAATAGTCCAGGAAAAGGGGTCGGAGAGCAGGAACTGCGCGTCGTGGTCACGCGTGACCCGGTTCATCTCGCGCAGGTGTTCGAGCGGCGCGGACACCTTGTCCACCAGATTGAGCGAGGCAAACAGGTTAATGGCATTGCTCCGAAACGGCAGAGCCAGGGCATTGGCCACCAGGAACTCGACCCGCTCGCTCCGCCAGGTATCGGGCAGGCGGATGGTGGCCTCGCGGCTGAGCAGCCCCTCCTCCCGGAGAGCAAAGGTCAGGCTGCGCTCGCGCATAAGCTGGCGGGCCGCGCGGATGAAGGCCGCTGAGGTGTCGATACCTATGGTAAAGTCGCAGCGTTCACTCATCTCAAAAACAAACCGGCCTACCGCCCCGCCCGCGTCCAGGCCCACACCGGCCTGCGGATGC
>JAVEYP010000226.1:0-4255 GCA_034003445.1 Desulfobulbus sp. | reverse complement strand
GCACACACTTTGTCAAACAGATGATTGCCAGTCGGTTGTCTCTGGCCGGTGGCACAGAATCGATCGGTACACTCCTTGCCGTTGTCGGTGAGGATTTTTGAAATGATGAATGGGGCCTTTTGGAGCAAATTTTTCAAGAACCCTTGTGCGGAATCGGCAGACTTGTTCGCCCTGATTTCCATAGAGACCCAGCGTGTTGCTCGATCAATACCAATAAACAGGTATTTCCTGCTGCTTTCGTCAGGCATTTGCGGCAAATACTTGACGTCGACATGAACAAAGCCTGGCTCGTACGCTTTGAATGACTTGGTATGCTTATGGCTTCAACACCTCTTCGAGCAAGTGCTTGGCACGGAACAAAGTATAACTCTTCACTGAAATATACCTAGTGCCTCCAGATGACGCAGACAGCCGCTCGGCGAAGCGTAGGTGTCCTGTGTGCCCGCGGTATAATCGCCAGCGTAACCAGAGACAGGACTTCACTTAAAACTTACGAAATGCCTTCCACATTGGAGAAGTGACCGCTTCTTGACCCTGTACACAAGCTGTTTTCCGTCTTCTAATGCTCTTGCAAAAGACACAAATTTTATTTTCAGGTCACTTATGAACCAATAGATTGACGGGTCTTGAAGAGGAAAGTAAGGGCTTTTTTAACATGCTGATCACGTTGCTTGCCATGGGCCCCTTCTCTCCCTGAGTAATATCGTAGCTGACCTGCTCTCCTTCATACAAGGCACGTAAACCTTCGGACTGGATGGACGTGTGGTGAACAAATAAATCCTCTTCTCCTTCGCGTTCGATAAACCCATAGCCTTTTGCCTGACTAAACCATTTCACTTTTCCGTGGTCCATTTTCATCTCCTTTTTTAGGATCCGTCATAAACAGGGTCTCTAATCACAAGATTTTGTTTACGTTGAAATGCAACGAACACGTGAGGAACACTGTTACTGACCCAACGGGTCTTTCTCTTTCTCTCATTGCTATGATGGGCTTTCATGGCTCCACTCTTGGCAAGAGCTTCAATATTCTTCGTCGAGCAATCAAGTTACAAATTCCATTCTTTTTTCAATTTTCCAAAGCAGTTCGGGCAACAACCGTGGGACAGCATGATACCGGTCTTACGTGTCAGAAAATTCTCCCAATTTAACCAGTTCCAGTTGTCGCCAGCCGCGTTGTCGTCCTTTATTTCTCGGCAATAAGAACAAATGGTCAAGGGGTTGCCCGGCAAACTGATTCTCTGGTTATCCTTTTGTCTGGTCAGCAACTCTTCAATGCGCAGCAGCAGGAAGTCGGAATCAAGGGGTTTCAGTAAATAATCATCGGCACCGAGGCGGAGGGCCTCTACTGCTGACTCCATGTCCCCATAGCCAGTGAGGACAATGACACAGATCTGAGGATCACGTTTTTTGGCTTCGAGTAAAACCTTCATGCCGCTGGGGCCAGGCATGACCAAGTCCGTAACAACCAAGTTGAAACTGGTTGAGCGAATCGCATCAATCGCTATTTCTGCATTCATTGCAGTGGTTACATCATAACTTTGCACGCTGAGGTCTCTGGCGTAAGAGCGCAGGATGCTTATCTCATCATCCACCAACAGCAAGCTTTTATTGTTCATCAGCAGCCTCCTTACGTTAGCACAGCTGTCCATGCTTTATGCGCATTGTGCCAGTAATATCGTTTTTTGCGTAGGTGATCAAATCAGGGATAAAATAGTTACACTTACTACCCATTGTCGGGGGGGCTGGGGCAAAAGACAGTAAAGTGGTGAGCCAAGCGACTCTCCTAGTCAAACGCAGCCGAGGGTCAAACCACGAGAGAGGAAAAAAGACAAGATTCAGTTAAAGCCGGCACTCATCAGGCCGGCGGCTGGTTCTTCACACTGGCGACTTGACGCGAGTGAGGTAGGTTGACAAAAGGACACCAATGCCTTAGCCAAAACAGGAACGGTGTCCTCCTTGGAGGACTGTCTTTGGCAGGTCTGTTTTATGAGCAGCGACTAGCTGCAGCTACTTTTTGGCGTCCACTATTTATGGTCGACCTCACTCAACGGTGCCTTTCAGGCGGCAAACCGCTGGGCCAGAAGGTATCGAGACTCTAACACTTTGGAGCAAGCATCTACCTGTTGGCCAGTCCGGCACAGCGTGCGACCATACTCAATCCAAACGGGTTCTTCGACGTTTTGTGTGGATTTGATTTTTAAAGGATCAAATCCACACACAACCGTGTAGTTGCTTTCCACGACTGGGGTTTCCGCCTCTGATGGCTTCTCTATCCCAGCAAGTTGCAGAAGGGTCGTAAAGAAGGCGTCGTGCCAGCAAAAATTCGCGGATCCGGTAGGATACGATCAGTATCTTCGACATTCGTGGCAAGGCCAGCCTACCCCTACTTGCAGCTATATCTTGGGGGATTTAGCCTGGAATCCACTCGGAACGTCGAGGAGCCTCCAAACGTCGATCAGCAGACGCAGGATCCTCTTCAAGTGATCCTCAATCAACCCCATGAAGTAGGAGAAGGAGCAGTTTACCATTTGGGTACTAAATCCTATCCAACGTTTTTCTTGCCCGTAACCGCTGCCGAAAAAAAATGGGTCGGATCGAAAAACAGACTTCCTTGGACAGGCCCCATCAACCATGATACCTTGCCCTGGAGCTTGACGGCACTTCCCTGTATTCTTACCTAAAAGCGATTTACCTTTAATTTTTTCTAGAAATTCAGGTCTCTTGGCAAAGGTGTAAACGATATGGATCGTACTCTCAATGATGCGGCTGTTCCAGTACAGTCCCATGGCCCAACGAATCTGAGCTTCCTCCGACAGATGCTTGCGGGCATGTCGCCGGCACTTGTTGTTAGTACAGCCGATCTAGCTATCGTCGAGGCCAATCCAGCATTGACCAATCTTCTGGGCTACGCTATCGAAGAGCTGAGGATGACGGCATTGCTGACTGATGTTATGCAGCCTGAAGATCGACAGAGCCTGGTTCAAAAAATCAACACTCTCAGCGTGCAGGATGGCCCAGCGTCGCGGGTACGCAGTCGGTTTAAAAAGAAAAACGGCAGTTGGACAACCGTTGAACTGATTCTTTCTTCTTTTGCTAATCGTGAAAAGGGGTCTCAGTCTATCCTGATTATGGTGCACGATATAAGCGAAAGAGAACACGCCCGGACCGTGCTCGAAAAATCCGAAAAAATGCATCGTCTCCTGGCTAAAGACCTTATTGCGGCACAAGAAAGCGAGAGAAGGGGCATAGTTCTGGAACTTCATGATGTTATCGGCGGCAACCTCGGCGCGGCCAAATACCTCCTCGAAATGATGAAACTCCAACAGGAGGGTGGACAGGAAGCCTGGAAAACAATCACTGCCAAATTAAGCAACCTAATCGTCGATACCATGAACGAGGTTCAACGGATATCGACATCGCTACGTCCTCCCGGGTTAGAGGACATGGGAGTTCTGGTCGCACTCAGCTGGTTTGTGCGTAAACATAACGAGATTTATACGGACATGACCGCGGTTCTTGACTGCTCTGTCGACGAATCGATTATTCCGGGATTCCTAAAAATCGTTCTTTTCAGGCTCGTTCAGGAAGCGTTAAACAATGCAGCGAAACACAGCGGCGCAACCCAAATAGAGCTCTCCTTAAAAAAATCCGACAACAAGATAATACTTCATATAGCCGACAATGGTGTCGGCTTTGATGCTGAAGAACTCACCTTACGTGGATCAGCCAATGGCCTCGGACTTCGTAACATGCAATCGCGGGTCGAGTTGTCAGACGGGAATATGGTCATCAAAAGTCAAATCAACTCCGGCACCGTCATCCAGGCAGAGTGGGATTTACCTCAAGTTGGCTCCAGCACCAGACCTATCTTGGCCGCATAAGTGGCAAGGGCCGCGCCATTGTGCAAGTCCAATTTTGCCATCAAATTAGACCGGTGTTTTTCGACCGTTTTGACGCTAATGAACAGCACCTCGGCGATCTCTTTATTCTTACTCCCCTCCCCAATGAGCTTGAGAATCTCTTTTTCTCGTCGCGTGAGCAAAGTACGCGACGAGGAGGCCGGTTTGAGATTTTCGATCAGCGTCTGACTAATGTGAGGGCTGACATACGGCTTTCCACGCAAAACTGCCTCAATAGCGGTCAATAGTTCACTGAAGTCACCTTTCTTCAGGCAATACCCGTTTGCGCCGGCATCGAATATTTCGCGCAGATATTCTTCTGTATCGTGTACCGTCAGAACCATAAATTTCATTTC
>JAVEYP010000225.1:0-4256 GCA_034003445.1 Desulfobulbus sp. | reverse complement strand
TGGCTGGAATTGATGAGTTGGAACAGTTCGACCGCGTTGATATCCGCCAGCTGACCGTTCATGCCCGAGCTGATCGTGCCGGCCCGCAGGGTATTGGCCTGAGCCTGCTCCACCAACATACGGTAGAAGAACACTTGCAGGACCGGGTGTTTGTTGAGGGTGTGCTTGAAATCCTTGCTGCTCAGGGCGGCCAGCCGCGTCCGCTCGCGCGAGTGGATGGAGGTGGTGACCGGCTCGCCAGAAAGCAGGCTCATCTCGCCGAAGATATTGCCCACGGTCATCTCGGACAATGTTTGCCCCTCGTCACCGACCACCGCCACACGCCCCTCGAGAATGATATACAGGTTGGTGCCCGGGTCGCCCTTCTTGAGCAAGATCTTGCGCGCAGCGTACTCCTTCAGCTGCAACTGGCCGGTGAGTTCGCGCAGGCTATCCTCGTCCAGCGGCTCGAAAATATCCAGCTGGCGCAGGGTGTCGTAGAACCGGTCGAGATGCCGCATGCGCGCACGCTGTTCCGCAACGGCGAGCAGCTTCATCTGCAGGGTGGCAAAGCCCTTGTCGCGCTTGAATTCGAAGCGCATCAGGCCGGTGCAGCCCCCGCACTCGAACTTGACCTTCTGCATCCCGTGCTGGGTGAGTCGCTCAAAGCTCTTGCCCTCAGAGAGCGCCTGCATCAGCTTGCGCACCATCATCAGGCAGACCGGCTTGGCCTCGGGTACGGTCAGGCCCATCTTCTCCACCCGGAACTCCTCGCCGACGTTGTAGATCGGGCAGGCACGCTCCTCGGTGACCACGAATATGGCGTCACGAAACCCCAGACCACGCCTGCGGGGTTCACCGGCAGTCGCTCCCATCATGCCGCCGCTCAATCGGAGCGCCCGATGAGCAGGTAGATGACCAGCCCGAGCATAGCGGCCCCGCCGAACAGCACAGGAAGCACCTTGTTGATCTGCAGTTCGCCGCCCACCACCAAAGTCTGCATGTAGGTGGTGCCGGAGGCGCACCACATGCCGAGGAGCGCCCCCAAGATGACCAGGTCACGCAAGGCGTTCTTGTAGACTAGGTAGCCGATGAGAGCAACGAACGGTACCAGGAACCAAGGGTTGGTGAACAGGCCGAGGTAATCGACCTCCCGCACCTGTTCGGGCAGACGGGTTGACTCCAGCCACTGCCAGATCGAATCGATAACGCCCACTGCACACCTCCTTTCTTGCCTCAACGCGTCTCTGCTTCTGCACGCAGGCCCTTGGCCAGCCGCAGCTACCAGGCATCCCGGGAGAATCCTGTGAGTGCAGGGTAGCAGCGGCCAAATGCCTCTGTCAAAATGAAAGCCCGGATCATCCCTTTTTGACCTTTCCCCTGCCCTTGACCTGCCGGGAAGGCCGCCGGGTGATGGAGCGGCTACCGAGCCAACACCCGGGCCGCAGCCTGCGGGCTGTCCTGCCCTTCTCTTCGCGAGGCGATCCACTCCTTCCGCACCCCCAGGGTTCCCCTTGCGAGCGCGCGGACCGTCATGGTACAAAATAACTGTGTCCGGCCGTGCTCAGCCAGCCATCCCCCCCAACCCGCTTCGCCGCAGCGCTCCCGTCACCCCCTGAGGCAGCCACATGCAGATCCTCACCCAGCAGTCGGTTTTTTCCTCCATGCTCCAGGATGGCCCCTTTGCCATCGAGAATGCCCCGCCCCTGGCCCACCCCTTCTCACAGCAGAGCAAGGACTGGGTGCGCTCCATCCACGGGAACCAGCTGTTCAAGACCAAGTACCGCGCGCTGCGCAACCAAATCTTCGACCTGCTCGGCATCAACCATTTTGACGAGATCCTCGTCCTTATTCACAACCAGCGGCTGCGCGACCGGGTCAAGAAGCGCTCCTGGCGCCTGCTCGGCAACATGTTCGGCCTTACCGGCACCAGCCATGAGGTGATCCGCCACCTGCACGAATATGCGCACACCGCTGACGACGTGATCAGCTCGCTGTGCGCCAAGGTGCTCGCCCCGTACAGCTCACACATCGAGACCACCAACGAGATCGTCGCCGCCTGGGACCCGGTGGACCTGCTGCTTGTCCTGTTCGACGACCGCTACCACAAGAAGGCCCGCTTTGAAGCCAAGCGCAAGCTGTCGCTCATGGCACTCGCCGCCTCCATCGACCAGCGCGAGCGGGAGACCCGTATTGCCGAACAGTTCTCGGAGTTCCTCCACTTCCTCAATGCCCACGTGTGGAGCCCGGACTACAAAATCGGCGACCTGGATATCCGCTACCTGTTCAGCACGCACAGGCCCGAAGACTTCTGTTGCACCTCAGTGACGGTGTTCTCTGAAGAGCAGGCGCAGACCGTCACGCCGAAAGCCGGCGAAAAGCTCACCCTGATCAAGCGGCGCCGCTTCCGCGACAACGGCACCGACATCCCGATCTACGTGACCATCCGCCGCAAGCCGTCCGCGGCCAAGGTGCTCAAACTGTTGCGCAAGAATGAAAAAAACCCGGCCGTCGCGGTGGACGACGAACTCGGCCTGATGGCCGTGCTCAACACGATCAGCGACGTCAAGCGATTCATGCGCCACCTGACCCGCAGCGCCACCCGGGCCTCGTCGTTCATGACCCTGGAGGACATCTCCGACACCCTCACCGGCGGGAGCTATCACCCCAGCAACACCGGCAGCTCCGGCAAGACGCCAATGCTCAAGTTCTTCGCGCGCACCGGCGGTATGCGTATAGAGTTCATCATCCACACCAACCGCTCCTACCTCAACTACATCTACCAGCGGGACGTGGCTCACGACGAGTACGAGGTCAAGCGCATCTTTGACACGGGCATCGCGGCCTTTCTCTTTCCGCCAGACATTTACCGTCTGGACCTGGAGAAAATCCGTGACCACCAGTTGACCTGGGTTCGCCGGCGGATCGAGGAAAACTGACCCGGCCCGAGCGGGGTGGTCGGCCAGCTGCGCATCGGCCTGGACACGCTCTGCCGGGCGCGCAAGGTCACCCGGCTCACCGGTCACCCTGCCCGGCTGCCCGGATAACCCGCGCATCTGGGACTCCTCCGCGACGCTCGCCCTCAAGAAGAAGTACCGCCTCTGCACGGGGACCAGCGTGACCGCCATCACCGCCACGCCCGGGGGCATCGAGGTGCAGCTGTCCGAGGCGACCACGGCCACGGAACGGTTTGACGCCGTACTCGTCGCCATCGACCAGTGGCCCAGCAGCCGTGGCCTCGGCCTGGAAACCATTGGCCTAACCCCGGACGCGCAGGGCTTTCTCGCCATCAACGGACGCCAACAGACCGCAGTCGCGTACATTTACGCGGTCGGCGACCTGGTCGGCGAACCCATGCTCACTCACAAGCCGAGCCACCAGGGACGGGTAGCGGCCGAGGTCATCCCCGCGGTAGCCTACACCTCACCCGAAGTCGCCTGGGTGGGCCTCACCGAGCGGGAAGCCGCGGCGCGCGGCTTGGCCGTGGACAAGGGCAAGTTCCCCTGGGGGGCAAACGGCCGCGCCCTGACCGCTGGCGTTGCCGGCGGGGTGACCAAGGCGCTGTCCGATCCAGAGAGCGGCCGACTGCTGGACGCCGGCATCTGCGCTGCGCAGGCCGGCGCGTGCACGCCCACCCGACCCTGGCCGAGGCCTTCGCCTGTGCCGCAGAAACGGTCACCGGCACGATCACCAACGCCCTGCCGCTACCAAGACGGGCGTCCAAACCCTGCACCCGCTCCAACTATGGAATTGACTCTCGACACCCCCCTGGGCATGCACCTCCACCGGCGCGAGGGGGCCATGCTGGAGTTGGTCGCCCCTTTCAGCGTGCCCAGTTCGCCGGCGGAGTGATCATACCCAACCTGGTGCAGCCGGTGGACAGCCTCGAACGGTTGGAGGTGTACCGCGCCGCCATCTAAGGCGCCTGCGGCACCCTGCCCTTCACCCGTATATGTCACTGTTTTTCCGCGACTAAAGCCGAGACGAGCTGCTCGCCGCCCGGGAGGCGATCATCAGCGTGAAGTTCTACCCGGCCGGGATCACCACGCAGAGCGAGGCCGGGGTGCGCGACATCGACCGCATCGGCGACACCGTGGCCCTGCTCGAGGAGCTGGACATTCCACTCCTGGTGCACGGCGAGACGGATGGCTTTGTCATGGACCGAGAACGCGAATTTCTCTCGGTCTACCAGTGGCTGGCCGAAACCTTCCCCCGCCTGCGGCTGGTCATGGAGCACATCACCAGCGCCGAAACGGTCGCCCGGCTTGACCGGTACG
>JAVEYP010000224.1:0-4281 GCA_034003445.1 Desulfobulbus sp. | reverse complement strand
TGGGGCGGGTGCCGTTCGACCGGCCCCTTGCATTTTGGGCAGGCGAGACTTTTCAACAGTTCCTGTTTGATCATGGGTATTTTCCGGGGTTGGGCTTAACGATTCTCGGCGCGAGAGCGCCTTTTAGTGTGGCCGTCCGGCCGCTCTTTTCCTCGCCTCCTATACCGTATGGACGCGGACCGGTAAAGGACCTTGTCGGCCGGAAAGGCCTCTGCCACGAGCCGCAGAGGAATGCGCAAGCGTCGCGGTACGTTGCCCCGGGGGTGGTGGCGGTGGGCATGGTCTTGGCGAATCGTCACTCTCCTGGGCATCCTGCTGACCGGCGTGACCATTGGCTGGGAGGAGTTGGTAGCGCTCGGTCCCGGCCGCCCCTGTGTCCACTGTCACTACAAGGTGTCTAACTCCAGCACGGCTTGCCGGGTGTTGGGCGCCGGCTGTCGGAAAAGTCGCTTGGAGAAGGCTTTGCAGGATGCGCCCGCGATGTGGTATGTTGCTTTTGCCTGTTTCCGGCAAAACTGCATTCGTTTTCCGAGGTATGCCCATGCGTTCACGATGGCTGTTCTTGTTCACTTCCTGGCTGATTTTCTCCTGTGCCGCAGTCTTGCCCGCCGGGGCGGTTTCCCGGCTGGACAGCTCGTTTGGCCTGAACGGCCGGGTGGCGGTCGAACTTGGCATCCGCAACAGCGCCCACGCGGTGCTCGTGCAGCCCGACGGGAAGATCCTCCTCGCCGGCTCCTCCTCAAAAGGCACGGCTCTCAACATGTCGCTGGTCCGCTTCAACAGGGACGGCACCCTCGACACCTCCTTCAACAACGACGGATCGGTAATCACCTCGGCCGCTATCGGCGACGACGAGGCCCTGGCCCTTGGCCTGCTCTCGGACGGCCGTATCGTGGCCGTCGGCTACAGCCACAACGGCGCGAACCGCGATTTTGCCCTGGTCTGCTACCTGCCGGACGGCACCCTTGACCAGACCTTTGGCGAGGACGGGGTGGCCATCACGCCGGTAGGGAGCGGAAACGAGGAGATCACCGCCCTGCAGATCAACCGCGACGACATGATTACCGTTGCCGGTGGGGTGGAGGGGACCACCGGCAGGGTACTGGTAACGGCGCGCTATTTTAGCGACGGCGTGCTCGACAGCTCCTACGGCGAACAGGGCATCAGCCTGGTCGGCGTCGGCGTGGACAGCTCTGCCGAAGGGCTTCTTGAACGGTCTGACGGTACCCTGGTGGTATCCGGCTCCTACGAGCTGGAGGGCCGCACCTCGTTGATGCTCGTAGGACTGACCGCAGACGGCGCAATCGACCCCACCTTTGGCGAGCAGGGCGTGGCCGTGGCGAACTTGTCGGACGCGGCCAGTGAGGGCTACCGCCTGGCCGAGGACAACGACGGCCACCTCTATCTCGCCGGTTCGGTGGGTCCGGCCGGCAAACGCGATGCTGCTCTGTTTCGATTTACCCGATCCGGGCAGGCGGACGACGAGTTCGGGGACAACGGCGTCCTGGTCACCCGCATGAGCGAAGAGGACGATGTGCTTTACGATGTAGCAGTGGGCCGAAGTGGCGTGGTCGCCAGCGGCTACACCACCGACGCCGGCACTCGTCAGTTCCTGCTGGCCTCCTACGGCCACGGCGGTTCCACCCCGGCGACCGTGGTTGAGGCGGTCGGCGAGCCGACGGAGGGAGCAGGTGATGAGGACACTCTGGCCTGGCCGGTGCAGGAAGTGCGGACCTTTGGTGAGACCACGGTACAAATCAGGAAATTGCGCATTGCCTCCTCTCTTGCGGATGGCGCCACAGTGCTTGCCCCATCCGCCACTTCCCTGTCGGCGCGCTGGCTGGCCGCCGTTGGTGAACGGGTCGGCCGCTTTCTGGTGGGCCGCGCTCTGGCGGCCGACAGCGGCGCGGCCACCGTGGCTGAAGCGGCTGCGGCGACGCCGAGGGTGAAAACCGCCACCACCTCCTTCAGTGCGGGGGAGTCGGTGAGTTACGCGTTGGCCACTGACGTGGACGGCAATGTTCTCTTGGTGGGCACGGTCGAAGGCCCCAAAGTCAGCTCCATGGGCGTGGCCCGCTATCTGCGTGACCCGGCCGACCTGAACAGCGGTCAGGCGGGTTACACGACGAGCGCCATCCTCACCCGGGAACCAGGTGACGTCACCCGTGCCACCGCGGTCACCGGCGGTGAGATTCTGCCCACCTTCGGCCAGGCAGTGAGCAAGCGCGGGGTGGTGTTCAGCATCACCGACACGCCGGTTTACTCTGGTGGCGCCGGCACGGTTGGTGGCGCCGGCACGGGTGACGACAACGGTGGTGGCGCCGATGACGGTACCGACAACGGCGACGGGACCGATGGCGACCTCCAGCCCCCGCTGGTCACCAACCTGACCGATAAGACCAGCAACGGCAACTCGGCGACCCTCAAGGTCAGGACTGACGTGCAGGCGACCTGCGGCTTCAGCACCAGTAACAAAGCTGCCTACAGCGCGATGGACAAGATGGACGCATCGATTGACGGACGGGTCCACACTGCCACAGTCAAAACGCCGGACATCAAAAAAAATTACAGGTACTTTGTCCGCTGCTCCCATGACACTATAGGCGCGGTGAACACCACTGCGACACCGATCACCTTCCTCCGCACCGCAGCGGCCTCGCCTGTCCGGACCTTCGATCGGCTGACCGGCCTGTTCGTCACCGACGCGGTGGCCGCCACCACGACCACCGGCAACAGCACCGAAAATGGCACTGCGACCAACTCCATCTTCGGTACCGCTGGCGAGGACGGCGAGAAAGAATGGGCCGAGGACGGCGAGACCGAAAACGGTTCCGGCTACGGTCCGTTCAGCGCGCGCCTGGAAAAGCTCAAGCCCGGCACCATTTATTACGTACGCGCCTACGCCCTGACCGAAGATGACTTAGTCCACTACGGCCCGCAGTATCGCTTCAAGACCGCGGACGCCTGTTTTGTGGCCACCGCTTCGTTCGGCACCCTGCTCCACCCCGGGGTGCGGGTGCTGCGTGAGTTCCGCGATACCTTCCTGGCCACGAGCGGACTCGGCCGGGCTTTTGTGGACCGCTATTACGTTATTTCCCCGCCGATTGCTGAGGTCATCGGCCAGAGTGGCGCACTGCGCGCCATAGTCCGCCTGCTGCTGCTGCCGCTGGTCGGTTTTTCCTGGCTGGCGCTGCAGGTCGGTATGGCCACAGCCCTGCTGCTGTCTGCCTGCGCTGCCATGGCCGCCGGCTGCTGCAGCGCCCGTCTGTGGACGCGCTCCTCAACCCGCCGGGGGGCCCCCCGACATACCCAAAGAGATATATCCAGCCAGTTATCCAGATGATGAACACAGTGAACACAGACAACAGACTGCAGCAGTACAAAACCGTTGCCCGTGAGGGCGGTTTTACCCTCATTGAATTGATGGTGGTCATGGTCATTCTCGGCATCCTCGCCGGGTTGATCGTGCCGCGGATCATGGACCGGCCGGAAGAGGCCCGTCGCACCAAGGCGGCCATCCAGATCCAGTCCATCGAACAGGCGCTCAAGCTTTATAAACTCGACAACGGTCAGTACCCGACCACGGAACAGGGGCTGAATGGCCTGGTCGAACCGCCTGCGGTGGGTGCCTTGGCAAAGAAGTGGCGAGCCGGCGGCTACCTGGAAAAGGGGAGGGTGCCAAAGGATCCGTGGGACAACGATTTTGTCTACATCAGTCCTGGGCTGCACGGCGATTTCGATCTCATTTCCTACGGCCCGGACAACCAGTCCGGCGGTGAAGGAAACGACGCTGACATCAACAACTGGGAACTCTAGCAGGCTTCCGAAACCTGCCATGGCTGCGGCCGTACCCTCCGAACCGTTGGGCGACAGGGGTTTTACCCTCCTCGAACTGATCTTGGTTATGGTGCTCATCGCCATTGCCACCTCAATGGCGCTCCCACGGATCGGCGCGTTTCTTTCCACCGACCAGCTCAAAGACGCGGCCCGTGGCCTGACAGGCCTGATTACCCGGGCCTCGCAGCTTGCCCAACAGCACCAGGCTTCGTATCGCCTCACCTACTTCGAGCAGGAAAAGCGATTCGTGGTGGAGCCGGAAAGAGCTCTTGTAGGGGACCGCGAGAAAAAGACCCGGTCGGAGCGGGGGGGCGAACTGCGCTTGAGCGGTCAGGTGGTCGACCGCGACATCGGGTCTTTCAACAGCGGCAACCGTTCCGTTGGAGACCGCACCATCCGTATCACCGCCGACGGCTATGTCGAGCCGACCGTCATCCATCTACG
>JAVEYP010000223.1:0-4298 GCA_034003445.1 Desulfobulbus sp. | reverse complement strand
TTTTCCGCGGCCGAGCCGCCCATGGTGGCCGTGGCCACGGTGCCGGGGTCGGGCGGGTAGATCAGGCCGTGCGAGGCCACGGCCGCGTTGAGCGCGCCGATGACCACCCCGGGCTGGACCACAGCGGTGAGGTTGGCCGGGTCGATGTCCAGGATGGAGTTCATCTTCTGGAAAGAGAGGACGATCCCCTGCTTGAGTGGCACGGTGCCGCCGCTCAGGTTGGTGCCGGCCCCGCGCGGGTAGATGGGAATGCGGCGCTCGCGGGCGAAGCGGACGATCGCCTGCACCATGGCGGTGTCGGTAGGCAGCACGACCACGTCCGGCATCTGCCGGGGCACGTCGGCGGTGGCGTCGTAGCTGTAGGTCAGCCGGTCCACTGTGCCGGTCAGTACATTGGCCTTGCCTGCCACGGCCTCGAGTTCTGCGATGGTTGCCTTGTCGAGCATACTGTTCCCTCCGCTGGGGGTATGGTTTGGTTCGCTGGTGACGGGGCCGGGCAGGCACGCCCAAGGAGTTCTGCTCGGCGGTTCATTTGTCTTACCAATAAACACCTGTTACAAGGTCTGTCAAATAAAAAATGTGGGACCGGAGCACATGCGCCGGCACGCGCCACTGGCCAACAGGGAGAGACCGGGGAGCGGCAGGGACCGGGGACGACAGACGAGGGGAGAGGCAAGGGAAGCCGGCCCAACCGGCCGGCTGTCCATGCAGGGCCGGCCCGGACGGGCCGGAGGAGGTCAGTTGGGGGTGAGGGCCACGTAGGCGGTGCTGCGTTGTTCGGCAAATGTGAGGTGGCGCATCATGGCCTCCCGGGCCGCCTCAGCGTCTCGGGAGCGGATGGCGGTGACGATGGCACAGTGATGGGCGAACAGGGTGCGGTGATCGTCCTCGGTCATGTAAACTGCTCGCCAGACGCCGCGCTGGAACTCCTTCATCGCGTCGAAGATAGACTGCATCAGGTGCAGCCAGACGATGTTGTGGGTGGAGCGAGCAATGACGATGTGCAGGTTGGCATCCAGGTCCTCGGAGGGCTTGAGACCGTCGATATTGCTCTGCATGGCGGCCAGGATCTCGTCCATGCGGCGCAGGTCTTCGGGCAGGGCGCGCTGGGCCGCGAAGTAGGAAGTCCAGGACTCCATGCACTTGCGTACCTCGATCACTTCCAAGGCGCGTGCTTGTTCGTCACGGATCAGTTCGCTCAGAGAATTCCCGTCGCTATTGTCCACCAGCGACAGCACCACCGTGCCACCACCCTGGTAGGACATCACCAAACCGGCTGAGGCAACGATGTTGAGGGCCTCGCGCACCGAGGGGCGGGAGACGCCGAACATTGTCGCCAATTCGCGCTCCGGCGGCAGTTTGTCGCCTGGCGCGAAATCGCCGGCAAGAATGGACTCGCGGATCTGGTCAGCGATTTGACTGGAGACTTTCTTCGGTTTGATCGGTTTAAATTTCATAGAAAAATGGGCCAAAGGAAAATCTGAGGATGTGCGCATGATGCTACCTGAGGAATGGTTGGATTGCAACTGAATGCCCGGGAGGAGGCCACCCCTGCGGGCGATGGCGTCGTTTGGTGGATCCGGAAAAAAGGCCCCTGAACAGTGACCTGTTCAGGGGCCTGCCCTGCCGCCGCTGTCGGCAACCCGGCCTAGGAAGGTGGTCCCGGGAGAGCTCCTCAAGCGGCGGTAGTGCATGGTGCGGTAGGGGCGACAGGACCAGTCCGTTACCTTGCCGGTTGGTCAGAAAAGGTTCGGGTAGAGCAGGTAGCTGAACGCCAGCCCCAGGCCGCCGATCACCAACCCGTACAGGACCAGGGGCAGACTGTTGCGGCGGATAAGTAATCCTTCCATGCCGGCCAGGCCGACCGTGGCCGAGACGGCGACGATGTTGTGGATGCACACCATATTCCCCATGGCTCCGCCCACTGCCTGCAGGCTGACGATGATCTGTCGCGGTATATCCAGCTGGGTGGCGGTGGCGTATTGAAATTCGGCAAACAGCAGGTCGGAGACCGTGTTCGAGCCGGTGATGAACGAGCCCAGGGCGCCGACAAACGAGGCGAACATCGGCCAGGTGGAGCCGGCCATGCCGGCCGCGGCCTGGGCCATGGCCAGCGGCATGGAGGCTAGGTTCAAGTTGTTCAGGGCGGATTGCTTGAAGATCTCCACCATGGCGACCGCGAAGAACAGGGCGATGGTCGGGTTCTTCAGCGCCCGGAACGAGTCGGTCCAGGTTTTCCTGACCTTCTCACCGTTCATGCCGTGCAGGAAGATGGTGAGGATGGCCACGAGCATGAAGGGGATAGTGCCGGGCAGGTAGAGCGGCTTGATCGAGTAGTCGACCGAGTCATAACCGAGGATGTCCGGGATAGTGATGGTGATGGTGTTCAGCCAGGCCTTGACGGGCAGGAAGTTGACCCGGGTGATCACCAGGATCACGCCGATGAGCACGTAGGGCAGCCAGGCGCGGGACTGGCTCATGTGCGCCTTGAACTCCTTGTTCTCCTCGGTGGCGATGGAGCCGGTCCATTCTTTTTCCCAGGTGGAGTGCGGGCCGAAATCCCAGGTCTTCTCCGGCAGGAGGAACCCCTTCTTGGCGGCGGTGACCACAAGACCGGTGGCGATCAGTCCGCCCACGAGCGACGGGAATTCCTCGCCGATCAGGAAGGCGGTGGCCACATACGGTACAGCGAAGCAGGTGGAGGCGAACAGCGAGAATTTCCAGGCGCCCAGCCCCTCGGTCCAGGACTTGTTCCGGCCGAAGTAGCGGGTGAGCATCATGTTCACGAACAACGGCAGGATGAAAACCATGGGCAGGTGGAGCACGGCCGACCACTGGCCGATCACTTTGAGGAAGAGGGCAAACGAGGTGATGTCGCCGGCCTGGCCGGCGGCGATGGCGGCCTCCACCTGGGGCTTGAGGTTGGACAGGCCGAACCAGACCGGGGTGCCGACCGCGCCGAAGGTCACCGGGAAGGAGTTGAGGATCAGGCAGGCCATGGCTGCGGCCAGGGCCGGGAAGCCGAGGCTGAGCAGGAGCGGTGCGGCGATGGCTGCCGGCGTGCCGAACCCGGCCGCGCCCTCGAGGAAGGCGGAAAAGATGGTGGCAATGATGATCACCTGTACCCGCCGATCCCGGCTGATGCCGTGAAATCCGTGGTTGATGGTCTCCATACCGCCGCTGTCGCGCAGGGTATAGAGGATGAGGATGGCGCCGAAGACGATGATGAGCACGTTGATGGCCCCACCAAACCCATTCAGGGTGGAGGCGAGCACAAAGGTCAACGGCATTTTCCACAGGAATAGTCCGGCCACGGCGGTGACCAGCCAGGCGAGCGGCATGGCCCGGGTGGCCGGCCAGCGGAGGCCGACCATGAGCACGAGGGCGAGGACGATGGGCAGCAGGGCGACGGAGGCGAGCAGAGCGAGGGGCATGGTCAGTTCTCCTTCCCGGGAACGGGGACGATGCTGCGGGTGGCGCGGTGGGCCGCGACCGTGGTGCGGCGCGACGGGTTCGCTGCGGCTTGGGGGTGAAGGGGCATCCGGGGCATACGGTCTTCTCCTTGTGGTTATGGGGGTGGGGACAACGGCCAGGGACCGGTGCAACCGAAACAACTGCGGCAAATGGGGCCTTGGGGCCTGCGCCGCGCCTGTCCTAAAGTTGACTTACCAATTATTTTATTTTGAAAAAATTGTCAATAAAGTTTTTTTATCTCTTTTAAAAAGGATGTTGACAGGCCACTATAGGTTCATTTAAGGTGGCCACGTAATTTGGTTGGACACGTTGACAAGTTGTTCAATGCGCCTTCGGGGCGCTTCTGTGAATCGCCGCTTCGGTCGCCGCTAACGGTCGCCGGGCCGCACAGCACCTGGGGAGGGTGGATGTTCGAGCAATTCAAGACAAAGGCCGAAAGCGTCAGCGCCGAGGTCCATCGATTTCCGACCAGGGTCGGAGCCCTCGACTGGATCGTTGGGTTCCTGCGTGAGGAAGGCGTGGCCGACGAATTGAAGAAATATGCAGTGTGGGCCAAGTGTCCGTTTCTCGACACCATCGACCGGCAGCAGTTGGAGGCGATCCCCGGCGTGCAGCTGGGGACGACCCGGGAGCTGGCCGCGGACGCCCATGTGGGTCTCAGCCAGATGGACTGGGCCCTGGCCGACACTGGCACGCTCGTGCAGGACGCCACTGCCGTGGACAAGCGGCTGGTGTCGACCCTCCCGACTATCCACGTCGCCCTGATCGCCACCGACGGTCTGCGGCCCGTCATGCCCGCCTGGCTGGCCGATGCCGATCCGGCC
>JAVEYP010000222.1:0-4322 GCA_034003445.1 Desulfobulbus sp. | reverse complement strand
GTAGCAGCCTTTGGCGGCGGCGGTGGGCGATCTTTCGGACCAACCGTCGCGGCTACTTGTCCTTGGTTCTGTTCCTCATCCTGTTCGGCCTCAGCCTGATTGCCGAGGTTTTGAGTAACGACCGGCCGCTGCTCGTCCGCTACCAGGGACAGCTCCACTTTCCGCTCTGGCGGATGTATCCGGAAACCACCTTTGGCGGCGACTTTGACACGGAAACCGCATACCGAGACCCCTACATCCGCGAACGGCTGAGCACGGACGGCAACTGGCTGCTGTTTGCGCCCAACCCGTACAGTTTCAATTCTATCAACCTGAATCTGGACCAGCCGGTGCCCTCACCGCCCACCCGCGAGAACCTGCTCGGCACCGACGACCGCGGCCGGGACGTGCTGGCTCGGCTCATCTACGGGTTTCGCATCAGCGTGCTGTTCGGCTTAGCGCTGACTGCAGTCGGCACTCTGCTCGGCATCCTGGCCGGTGCCCTGCAAGGCTATTTCGGGGGTCGCTTTGACCTCATCTTCCAGCGGTTCATCGAACTCTGGGGCTCCATGCCTGAGCTCTACCTGCTGATCATTTTCGCCTCCATCTTTAAGCCGAGCATGCTCCTGCTGCTCTTGCTGCTCAGCCTGTTCGGCTGGATGGGGCTGTCCGACTATGTCCGCGCCGAGTTTCTCAAAGGGCGGAACATGGAATACGTCAAGGCAGCCCGGGCGCTCGGCGTGGGCAACGTCACCATCATGTCCCGGCATCTGCTGCCCAACAGCATGACGCCCGTGATCACCTTCCTGCCCTTCCGCATGTCCGGGGCCATTCTCGCCCTGACCAGTCTTGATTTCCTCGGTCTGGGCGTGCCGCCCTCGACCCCCAGCCTGGGTGAACTGCTCGCCCAGGGCAAGGCCAACATCGAGGCCTGGTGGCTTTCACTCTCCACCTTTATCGTCCTTGTGGGTACTCTGGTGCTGCTTATCTTCATCGGTGAAGCGCTCCGCGAGGCCTTTGACCCGCGCAAATAAAACGGGAGAGCCGGTTTATCCGGCTCCCCCGTTTTCCCAGCGGACTGCTGTGTCGTTGTTCAGTGGTGGCGATGCTGCTGCAGGTGCTGCACCTCGTGGCGCAGGCGGGCAAATTCGTCGCGGAACCCGGCACGCAGCTCCGAAAGTTCGAAGTAGAGGTCGCGGGCCGTGTACTCGAGTTGCGGCTCGACCTCGTCCTTCTCGCGCTGTGCCGGGATGCGTGGCAGGAGCGAGCATACTCCTTCCTGCCAGCCAGCATAGCGGCCAATCGCTTCGGCCAGCGTCTTTGTCCCACCGTCGCCGCGCAGCAGGGCTGCGTAGAGGAAGTTGACCAGCGCGCTGGTGGCGGCATCGTCCTGGCTGGCGGTGCGCTCAAGTAAGGTAACCACTGCGCCGAGCAACTGCACCAGGGCGCGCTGTCCCACTTCTTCGGTCAAGTCGCTCAGGGTCGCGGTCTGCTCCAGGGCCGCTTTCACCTTCTCCCGCGTCCGCGTCGGGCTACGGACCACCCCGGGCAGCAGCGCACCAAGACTGGCGAGCACCGGTTCGCGCTCCGCCGTGGACGGGGTCAGGGCTGCGGCCAGGCCTAGACCGCTGGGCGGAGCGGTGGCTTCCTCGGCGGCGATGGTCGCCTCGAGTGCGCGGGTGAGCTCGTCCTCGGCTGCCTCTTGCGGTTGCACTTCGTCGTCATCGTTTGCCACCCCGAAGAAGTCGAGTTGATGCCCCAGGTCGTGGTCAGCGGTTTTCCCGTAGGCCGTGTTCGGCCCGGAGGTCTCAGGTGCACCGGCTGTGTCGATCGGCAGGTCGGCGAGCAGGGCCTCCCATGGTGTTGCCTCCACTGCCTCGAACTGCTCCTCCTTGCCAAAGAACAGGTCCAGCTTTTTCTCGATGTCGTCCAGGGGTGTAAATGCGAGCGAAGCCATCTCTACTTCTTCGGAGAAGCCTCGTTCTCCGTCTGCATCGGCCAAGGCCGCCCTCACCGGTTGTTGGTCGGCAAAGAAGAGCGACTGCTCAATCTCCCTCACTGAGGTTGTGGGCGTGGCCCGTTGTTCGCGCTCTTCGACCGTCTCGGCAAAGAAGCTGTCCAGTTGACTTTCGATGTCCTCTAGGTCGGATTCGCTCGTCACTCCCTCCAGACCGAGGGCGTCAAAGGAATCGGGCTGTTCGATGTCGCTCAGGACAGCCTGTGCGATGCCAGTTGCAAACCGCGGGATGATGTCCTCCCCGGCGGCTTCCGGCAGGGAGCCGAGGCGGTGGCTTTCGGCTTGGACCGGCTCGGCAAAGAGGTTGTCCAGGGTGCCCTCAAGATCGAAGTTTTCGGGCTGGAGCGCTGCCTCTAGGTCAAAATCTGGCTGCTCCTTTCCCGGTCTAGTGAAGAAGCTGTCCAGAGCTGCCTCCAGATTGAGTTCTGCCGGGGGCGTCTTCAGCTCTAAGTCAACGTGGTCGGCCGACTCCTCAGTGCCGGCCAGGCCAACGGTCGCGCCTGCGTCAACAGCGAAATCCAGATCCATAATTGCATCATCCGCTGCGGGCTGCTGGGCGGCGACCTGATCGCTGCGGCTGTCCGCCTCGGCAAAGAGGACGTCGAGCTGTTTTGCGAAGTTGTCTTCAGCCCGGATATCCTGGTCGCGGCCGCTCTCCTCGGCCCCGGACAGGGCTGGCGTCAGACCGCGCTTGGCAGGGAGGCTTGCCTCGATGAGGTCGTCCGCCAATTCGTTGTCCAGGGGATGGATGGCCTCGGGCGGCAGGATCTCATCGGGGTACTGGAGGTCGGCGGATTCCATTGCTGGCATGGACGCGGTGGTGAACAGGCCGTCCAACTCCGTGTCCCAGTCCTGGCCCGCGGGCTCTCCTGCGCCACTCTCCGGGCCGAATTCGATAGGGAAGACAGTGTTCAGGGCCTCACTGCGGTCCGCCTCCGGCTCCGCCATGCCGACAAACGGCTCCTCAATAATGTCGGCGGCGGCGGCCGGCGCGCTGATCTCGTCCACCACCTCGTCGATTCTCGCCTCGTCGATGACCGTCTCGCCCGGGGCGGCGATGAGCAGCTTAAGACCGTTGAGGCGATTGACCTGCTCGGTGATGATCTCGCGAGCGCCAGTGTCGTTGAGGCCTGTTTCGTCGCCCCCAACGAGCTGCTCAACGGCCTCCGCAAAGGAGTGGAGCAGGGCGAATGTCTCCGGATGCGCGTCGGCTCGCTCGTCGCCGATGTACTCGCCAAGCACCTGCAGCCCGTGCACGAGCACCAGGGCCAACCGGTTGTCGGCCACCTGGGCGCGGAAGGCGGCTAGGCTGTCAGTGTACTGGGCGAGGCTCTCCTCGGTTACCTCCCAGTCCAGGCTGAGGATGGCCGCCTTGAGCAGTCTGCGGTCGTCACCGCCTGGTTCGCCCTCGCCAGGCGTCTCGGCGGTGGTGGCCGCCGTGGGCCCCTCGGCAGGGTCTTCCTCACCCAGCGCGATCTGGTATTGGAGAATTTTGAATTTGCGGATATCCCCCTTAAAAATGCGGGTAATTTCTTCAGCCGTGATGTCGGGTGAGCTCACCGTTTTTTCAAAATCATAGAAAAAAGTGAGCAGCAGTTTGATGGCGTTGGGGTGGGCGTAGGCCCCCTTAGTGCGGATATAGCTACCGATCTTGCCCAGCCCCTGGAGGTAGATCTCGGCGACCGTGTCGCCCGTGTAGATTGAACCAAGGTCGGCCAGTTCGTCGGCCAGCTCCTGGAGGATCTCGTCGCTGATCTCCCAGTCGAGTGACAAAATGATCGATTTGAGCCGTGTCAGGGTGGACGACTCCTCGCTGGTAAATTCGAACAGGTCGACGCCCTGGGTGTCGAAGGACTCGTTGGCGAACAGCGTCAGGTCCTCGAATTCATCCATGTTGTCCATTTGGTCGCGTTTGTTTTTCTTCATATCCCGCCTCTCGTGGGGACTGTCGGGAGCCAGCGGCTACATCAACTTTTTTTGAATGGAAATAACCGTGGAGGAAATTATTTTTTTCAAGGTTTCCGGAACGTTGTATCCAGTGAGGGCGCTCGCTTCGAAAGCTGGCACCTTGAGCTTGCTGTTCAGGTCCTTGTCGAGTACCGAGATCGGTAGGACCGGTATGCCCTGATTACGTAGATCAACCTTGTTGTACTGGAGGACAAGGGGAAGCCGGAAGATCGACTCCTTGTAGTCCTGCAGGTTCTCGTGCAGCTGGTTGAGTGAGCGGATGTTCTTCTCGCGCATCTGCTCTTGGGCGTCTGCGACAAAGACGATGCCGTCCACACCCTTGAGCACCAGCTTGCGGGTGGCATTGTATTTTACCTGA
>JAVEYP010000221.1:0-4325 GCA_034003445.1 Desulfobulbus sp. | reverse complement strand
GGCCCAGGTAGTGAAACAGCAGGTTCAGCTGCAGCAGATTGTAAGAGAGAATGACCGCGAGGAAGAAACCATACAGGCCGAACAGGAAGATGATCAAGGTGGCGTCCCGGTGAGAGGGTCGGTGCAAAGCGCAAGGGGCCGACCGGCCCGCGCGCCGGGGAATGTACAAAAGCGGCGCGCGCCTGTCAATGGTCGCGATGGTGGCAGGCGTTTGTCCAGGGGGCGAAGACCGGGCACGAGATGTGGCCCGGTGTGTCACTCAGGGAAGGAAGCGGGCCTCGTCCATGAGCCGGTCGAGGTGGCACTGGGCAGCGTACAGGTCAGCACGCAGCCGATCGCGCTGGCGATCAAGTTCGCGGATCTCGGCGCGCAACCGGCGGCGGTGATCGGCCAGGTCGCGGTCAAGCAGATCGTCCTCAAGCGTCGCCAGCTGGCTGTCGATGCTGTCCAGTTCCTGGCGCAGGGTGTACACCTCGTAGGCGGCTTTGTTGGCGCGCTCAAAGGGAGCGTCCATGGCTGGCGGGCAGGCGCCCTGGTAGCGGTGGCCGTTCAGGCCCGTGGCAAAGGCGTTGTCCAGCTGGCAGTACTCGGCCAGTCCGTCGGCCCTCCCCTCCAGATAGCGCTGTTGGTCAATGCCCACGCCGTACTGCGAGCAGGCTTTGAGGTGCTGGTCCAGCCGGTCAACGGGCATGCCCAGTTGGCCGTCGCCCACGCCAACAGCATACCAGTCGCCCTGCAGACATTGGTCGCGGCTCAGGCTGGCGCAACCGGCCAGGGTGGCGGTGACAAAGATGACCAGGATGAGGATGGATTTCATGTTCTGCTCCTTGGAGGGCTGCGAATGGAAAGGTTCGCGGTGACGATCATTCTGCCCACCGGCCGCTCAGGCGTCTAGGACCGTACGCACCGTGCGGGCCAGCTCGGCTATGACCACAGGTTTATTCAGAAATCCCTGAATGCCGATGGTTCGCGCCTTGGCCGCGTCGAACTGCTCACTGAATCCGGTACAAACGATCACCCGCACCCCCTGGCGAACCATGCGCAACTCGCGGCAGAGTTGCAGGCCGGTCATCTGCGGCATGTTCAGATCGGTGATGACCAGATCGATACGGTCCGCCAGGCTGCGGAAGGCCTCCAGGGCGTCGTGGCTGCTCGTGCGAGCGGTCACCTGGTAGCCAAGCCGGGCGAGCATGCTGGCCGTGACATCGGCCACCGACTTCTCATCGTCGACCAACAGGATCTGCTCGCTGCCGTGCTCGATCGGCTCGCCCGCGATCGCGGGCCCAGGCGATTCTGCGACGATCTCGACCACCGGGAAGTAGAGGCTAAAGGCCGTTCCCTGGCCCGGCTCACTCGTCACCCGTAATTCGCCACCACAGTTGCGCAGGATGCCGATGACCAGCGGCAGCCCCAAGCCCGTACCCTTCCCAACCGGCCGAGTGGTGAAGTAGGGATCGAAGATGCGCGCCAGGGTGGCCTCTCCCATGCCGCAGCCGGTGTCCGCCACCACCAGCCGCAGATACGGCCCGGGCGCCACCAAGCGGTCGTCCAAGTCATTCAGGCCAAGATCCACCGGTCCGAGGCGTACGCTCAATCGGCCGCCCGCCTGCTCCATGGCATGGCAGCCATTGACCGCCAGGTTCATGATCACCTGATGAAGCTGGGTGGGGTCGGCCATCACCGCCGGGCAGTGGTCAGGCAGTTGACAATCGATGTCGATGTTTGCCGGCAGGGTCGGGCCGAGCAGGTCGAGCACCTCGTCGACTATCCCGGCCAGCACCACCGGCCGGATCTCCTGATCCACCTGACGGCTGAAGGTGAGGATCTGCCGGGTCAGGGCTCGGGCTCGCCGGGAGGCGTCGATGATCGCCCGGCTGTGCTCGCTCACTGAGGGATCGTCCCCCTTTTCCGCCAACAGCAGCTCGGCTCGGCCAAGGATCGGAGCGATCAGGTTGTTAAAATCGTGGGCAATGCCGCCGGCCAAGCTGCCGATCGCCTCGATTTTCTGGATCTGTTGCAGCTGCCGCTCAAACTCTTTGTTCTCCCTTTTCAACCGTTCCTGCTCGGTCAAATCGATGATGGTGACAAAGACCTTGGCCCAGTCCCCCTCGTGGCCGGCGGCGACCACGGCCCTGCGCTCGACAATAAGCGGCGCGCCGGCCAAGGTGCGGTTTTCCGTGCGGGTCTCAGCTCGGCCCTCCCTGTACAGGCTGACCAGTTCAGTCGCGTAGCCCTCGCCCGGGTCCGCGGGCAGGGTGGCGGCCAGCCGGACCAGCCAGCCCGGTTCGTCGGCACCGTAGACGGTCAGGGTCGCCGGGTTGGCGTCAACAATGCGCGCTTCTGCCGCGCAGCGGACCAGGTCGTCGGGGTAAGCGCGGAAATGGGCCATCAGATCGGCCACCCCGCCGGCGACCAGGGCGTCGAGCCGCACCTTGACAGCACGCAGATCCTCCTCAACGAGCGGGATGGGCGAGTGCTCAAAGAGCAGCCGGTAGCGGGCCTCGGTCTCAGCAAGGGCTCGCGATTTGGTCGAGATGATCTGTTTCTTGCGCTGATTGAGCACCACTAGCGCAAGCACCAGCAGGCCGACCACCCCTAGGCCGAACATGGACAGCAAGTCCGTCAGGCTGCCATCAAACCACCAGGGAGTTGCAGGACCCGAACTGCCGCCAAAAGGCAGCAAGGCGATCAGACCGGTCTGTTGGCAGGCCGGAGCACGGAATGGCTGGCGTTTTTTCGTTGTAGCGGGCATAGCAGCGGCGGCGTGCTCCACGGGATCGGGATAGGGACTTAAGGCAAGGTCTGCCGGATTATATGGTCGCGGCAGCAGGCCTGTCAAAAGAAACCCGGGCATGCCCGCGCCTGGTACAGGCTGCTTCCACCCGATGGGAAAGGATTGACAAGGCCAAGGGCGGTGTGGGATGAAATACCGTTGCTTTCCACCATCACACCATCAACTTGAGGAATGCATGCAGGAAAGAGACGGGCAGACGTGGCAGTTTTGGATCGACCGGGGCGGCACCTTTACCGACATCGTCGCCCGCAGCCCGGACGGCACGCTGGCCACCTGCAAGCTGCTCTCCGACAACCCGGAGCGCTACGCGGACGCGGCCGTGCATGGCATCCGCACCCTGCTGGGTCTCGCACCGGACGAGCCCATCCCGCCGGGGTGCATCGGCGCAGTTAAGATGGGTACCACCGTGGCCACCAACGCCCTGCTCGAACGAAGTGGCGAGCCGACCCTGTTGGTCATCACCCGCGGATTTGGCGATGCCCTGCGCATCGGCTACCAAAATCGCCCGGAGCTGTTCGCCCGCCACATCGTCCTACCTGAGCTGCTCCACGAGCGGGTAATCGAGGTGGACGAACGGGTCGACGCGGCCGGCCTGGTCGTCGTGCCGCTCGACACGGCACGGGCCAAGCAGGAACTGCGCACCGCCTTTGCCGACGGCCTGCGCGCCGTGGCCATCGTCCTCCTGCACGGCTACCGCTTTCCGGACCACGAACAACAGCTGGCAGAGATGGCCCGGCACATCGGCTTTCCCCAAGTCTCGGTAAGCCACCAGGTGAGCCCACTCATCAAGCTGGTGGCGCGCGGCGACACCACCGTGGTGGATGCCTATCTAAGCCCCATCCTCCGTTTGTACGTGGACCGGGTAGCCGAACGACTCGACGGCAATGAGAACGGCCCGCGCCTTTTGTTTATGCAGTCAAGCGGTGGCCTCACCGACGCCTCCCTGTTCCGCGGCCGCGACGCGGTGCTCTCCGGGCCGGCCGGAGGGGTCATTGGTATGGCCCGCACTGCGGCCATGAGCGGCCTGACCCGGCTGATCGGCTTTGACATGGGCGGCACCTCCACCGACGTTACCCACTACGATGGCGCCTTTGAACGAAGTTTCGAGACACTGGTGGCCGGGGTGCGCATGCGTGCACCCCTGATGCGCATCCACACCGTGGCCGCCGGCGGCGGCTCGATCCTGCGCTTTGTTGATGGCCGCTTCCGGGTTGGCCCAGACTCGGCCGGCGCAGACCCCGGACCAGCCTGCTACCGAAACGGCGGCCCACTCACGGTCACCGACGCCAATCTGCTGCTCAACCGGCTGCAACCCGACCACTTTCCCCGCGTGTTCGGCGCGAACGGTGATCAACCGCTGGACCCGGCCGCCACCCACCAGGGGTTCAGCGAACTGACTGGTGAGATCATCGCTGCAACCGGGCGCAGCGACCTGACCCCGGAGGCGGTGGCCGAAGGGTTCCTGCGCATTGCCGTGGAGAACATGGCCAATGCCATCAAAAAAATCTCGGTGCAGCAGGGCCACGATGTC
>JAVEYP010000220.1:0-4333 GCA_034003445.1 Desulfobulbus sp. | reverse complement strand
CGCACCAGTCTGCAGGCCGATGAACGGATCATCGCGGCCCTGATGTACGGCTCGTTCGCCATTGGTGAGTCCGATTTGTTCTCGGGCATCGAACTCGCGCTGTTCGTCCGCGACGATGCCCTAGCCGCCTTTGATCAGCGAGCCTGGCTCGACGCGGTCAGCCCAGTGGCCGCCTATTTTCAGGACGACTTCGGCCAGCATATTGCCCTGTTTGCCAACACGGTCCGGGGCGAGTTCCAGTTCCTGGCTCAGTCCGACCTGTCAATAGTGGTCTCCTGGCAGGAACACGGCTGGCTGCCCTCGCTCGAGGCCGGCATCCTGCTCGATCGTACCGGCGAACTGGCGTACCACGCAACCGCGCTGGTGGGCGGCCCGCCGGCGCGCGGTGGTGCCGTGCTGGTGCAGGGTCTGGTGCTCAATTTCCTCAACCTGATGCTGCTCGGCGGTAACCTGCTCCACCGCGGCGAGTATGCCCGCGCCTGGGCCTTGCTCGGCCGGGCCCAGGAGCCTCTGATCAAACTGGTGCGGCTCCATGAGCAACGTACCGACCATTGGTCGACCCCGTCGCGCGCTCTGGAGCAGGACCTGTCCAACTTCAGCCGGGTACGCTACCAGGGCTGCACCGCCTCGGCTGAGCCGGATGCGCTCTGCGCCGCCTACCGCGTCTCCTGGCAGTGGGGCCGAGAGCTGTTCACCATGGTGGCCGGTCCACTCGGGGTGGAGATACCGAGTGGGCTCGTCGACCATGTGCAGCGATTGCTCGACACCGCTGGCGGCCGCTCGGCTAACTGGTGAGGCCACGACCTTTATCCTGTTACTAAATAGGAAGGGGTACGGAACAGGAGACCACCATGGAACTCGTTGTCGTTTGTCTTGCCGCGCTGCTTGCCTCCGGGCTGACACTCTTTTCCGGGTTCGGGCTCGGTACCTTGCTCATGCCCGTGTTTGCTCTGTTTGTCCCGCTGGAACTGGCCGTGGCCATGACCGCGATCGTGCACCTGGCCAACAACCTGTTCAAGATCGGCCTGCTTGGCCGGATGGCCGATTGGGCCGTGGTGCTGCGGTTCGGCCTGCCCGCCGTGGTGGCCGCCTTCGCGGGCGCGCTGCTCCTCTTTTCTCTGGACAGCACAGCGCCGCTGGCAAGCTACCAGGCCTTTGGTCGAGTACACCACGTCTTCCTGATGGGTCTGGTGATCGGGGCGCTCATCCTGGTGTTCGTAGTCCTGGAACTGCTGCCCGCGTTCTCCCGGGTCGCGCTCGACCGGCGGTGGCTACCGGTCGGCGGTCTGGTGAGCGGTTTTTTTGGCGGCGTGTCCGGCCACCAGGGTGCGTTCCGCAGCATGTTCCTCATCAAGGCGGGCCTCGGCAAAGAGGCCTTTATCGCCACTGGCGTGGTGCTTGCCGTGATTGTTGACATGGCTCGTCTGGTCGTGTACGGCTTCAACCTTGCCAGCCAAGCCGGCCGGATTGACTGGCTGCTGGTTGCGGCAGCAAGCGGTTGTGCCTTTGCCGGCGCCTATGGCGGCAAGCGGCTTCTCAAGAGAATGACCTTCCGCTCAGTGCAGTGGATTGTGTCCGCCTTTCTCGTGGTGGTCGCAATCGGCCTGATGAGCGGGCTGCTTTAGCAGGGCGCGTTGTGCCCATTCCCACCCTTTACCCCTAGCCGCATGGAGAGATTATGGACCCCGAAAAATTGATGAACGATTTGTCGAACGAACTGTCCGCAAACCTGAAGGGGCTGGCCAAGGCAAAAACTGTTGAGGAAAAGAAGCAATACAGCGAGATCGTCAAGAACCTGAGCGAGTCGCTGGGCGTGTTCCTCTCCATGATTAGCGAACTGGCCCCCTACGGCTTTGACGAGGACGACGAGGACTGACGAGTCCACTGGTCCCCTGCGACAATGGGCAGGGCGCATTCCGCAGACATCCCCTGAACAAGACCAGCAAGGAGGACCATGGCCGATCCCATCAAACCGTCGCTGTGGCAAAAACACCCAACCTTGAAAGAGATGCAGGCCGCCTGCGACAACACCCTGGTGCAGGCCTTGGGTATCAAGTTCACCGAAATAGGCGAGGACTGTGTTGAGGCGCGCATTCCTGTGGACGAGCGCACCATGCAGCCTCTGGGCCTGTTGCACGGCGGGGCCTCGGCCGCCCTGGCGGAAACCCTGGGCGGGGCCGGTGCCTATTTGGCCGTGCCCGAGGGGACCATCTGCCTGGGTCTGGAGATCAACGCCAACCACCTGCGACCCGCACCGCGTGGCTGGGTGGTTGGTCGGGCCTCGCCGATCCACATCGGCCGCTCCACCCAGGTGTGGAACATCGCCATCCGTGATGATCAAGACCACCTGATCTGCATCTCAAGATTGACTGTTGTCATTCGATAAATATGAAAAATTAATATGTTCAGCAGAACATGAGACCAACTGCATCAATTCTAATGCGCAGGCTCGCTGGCCCGTGCCCCTTCTAACTGTGCCTTGCCCGTGAACCATCCCCAACCCCCACCAGCCCCTGCCGTGTCCCTGCCGTTCTACGACGCCAGCCGCAGTTTCGAGATTGTCACGAACTTCACCCCCTCCGGCGATCAGCCGGCGGCCATCGAGCATCTGGTGGCCAACATCGAGGCCGGGGTGCGCGACCAGGTGCTGCTCGGCGTCACTGGCTCGGGTAAGACTTTTACCATGGCCCAGGTCGTAGCCCGGGTGCAGCGACCCACCTTGGTGATGGCCCCGAACAAGACTCTGGCAGCCCAGTTGTTTGCCGAATTCCGCGAGCTGTTCCCACACAACGCTGTGGAATACTTTGTCTCCTACTACGACTATTATCAACCCGAGGCCTATATCCCGGCCTCGGACACCTACATAGAAAAAGACTCGGCCATCAACGACGCCATCGACAAACTGCGCCACTCGGCCACCCGCTCTCTGCTCACCCGGCGCGACGTGCTGATCGTGGCCTCGGTCTCCTGCATTTACGGTCTCGGTTCACCCGAGGAGTACAGCTCCATGCACCTGTTTTTGCGCGCCGGTAGCGACCATCCCATGGAGGAGGTGAAGCGGCGACTGGTTTTCATGCTCTACGAGCGCAACGAGATGTCATTTCACCGCGGTACCTTCCGGGTGCGCGGCGATGTGATCGACATATTTCCCGTGCACGAGGAGGAACGGGCCGTGCGGGTGGAGTTCTTTGGCGACACTATCGAACGCATCGTGCTCATCGACCCGCTGCGCGGCGTGGTGCTCGAGGAGATGGAGGAACTGACCGTGTTTCCGGGCAGCCACTATGTGACCAGCCAGGCCAATTTGAAGACTGCCATGCACTCCATCCGGGACGAGCTGCAAGTCCAGCTGGCCACAATGCAGACCGAGAACCGGCTCGTTGAGGCCCAACGGCTCGAGCAGCGCACCCTGTTCGACCTGGAGATGATTGATGAACTCGGCTACTGCAACGGCATCGAGAACTACAGCCGCCACCTCACCGGCAAGCCCGAGGGTGTGCCGCCGCCTAACCTGATCGAATATTTTCCGGAAGACTTCCTGCTCATCGTCGACGAGTCGCACATTGCCGTGCCCCAGGTCGGCGGCATGTTCAACGGGGACCGCTCGCGCAAGCAGACCCTGGTCAACTACGGCTTCCGTCTGCCCTCGGCCCTGGACAACCGGCCGCTGCGGTTCGACGAGTTCGAGCAACGGATCCATCAAGCGGTTTATGTGTCGGCCACGCCCGGGCCTTACGAGCTGGAAAAAGCGGGTGAGCACCTGATCGAACAACTCATCCGGCCCACCGGCCTGCTTGACCCGCGCATTGAGGTGCGGCCCGCCTCCACCCAGGTGGATGACCTGCTCGGCGAGATTCGTGAGCGGGCCGAGCGCAACGAGGCAGTGCTGGTAACCACACTCACCAAGCGTATGGCCGAAGACTTGACCAAATACTACGAGGACCTGGACGTGCGCGTGCGCTACCTGCACTCGGACATCAAGACCCTGGAGCGGGTGGAGCTGATCCGCGACCTTCGCCAGCGGGAGTACGACGTGCTCATCGGCATCAACCTGCTACGCGAGGGTCTGGACATCCCCGAGGTATCCCTGGTGGCGGTTCTGGACGCGGACAAGGAAGGGTTCCTCCGCTCCGAGCGTTCGCTGGTGCAAACCTGCGGTCGGGCCGCCCGCAACGTTGATGGCATGGTCATTCTCTACGCGGACAAGGTAACGCCGTCCATGCAGGCCACCATGGAAGAAACTAGCCGACGGCGGGCCATCCAGGCGGCCCATAACGAGGCGCACAACATCACCCCGCGCACCATCATCTCCGAAATCAAGGATGCCATGACC
>JAVEYP010000219.1:0-4338 GCA_034003445.1 Desulfobulbus sp. | reverse complement strand
CCGTGGGCAGTGAGCAGTGTCCGGTACTGTTCAACCAGGAGCGTCATCCACTGGCGATACAGCGGCTTGGCTGCAGGCTGCATATGGGCCGCCTTATTCATCCAAGCTTCGAAGTCCACTTCGTTACCAGTGCGGACCGATTCTGTGGCCGCTTCCAGGGCACGGCGCCGCGACACCAGGAGCTGGTCCACAAAGTCATCCAACCCTTTGGCATAGCCCTTGATCCTCCAGGCATGGAAGACGAAGAAAATCGGAATGAAGATCATCCAGATCGGCGGCACCGGTTTTTCAAGCACCAGCCTGGCCAGTTGTTTAGCTAGAGCCTGCTCGTTTTCCAGGATAAGCTGTTGATTCGTTTCCAGGGTGCGCGTGTTCATCAAAGATGTTCTCCGTGGATCAGGCCGTGTTGGTATCAGGCGGTGAGCGGTATGTTTCGGCCCGCTCTCCGAGTCGGGCCAGGATTTTCTGGAGAGCAACCCGCGACAACCCGGAGACTCGGGCCGCTTCGGAGATATTTCCTTTGGTTGCGGAGAGCAGATCATCAATATAGGCCCTGGTGAAACAATCCACGACCTCCGCTTTGGCCGCCTTATACGGGCCGGGTGGTCCCTCGGCCTGTGCTGGCACTTTGGATTGGGTGGATGCGGATGGTTGATCGAGCAGCACGCGGTGGACGAGGTTTATGTCGATTACTCTGCCGGTACAAAAGACCATCAGCCTGCGCAGAACATTCTGCAACTCTCGCACGTTGCCCGGCCACGGCCGATCGGTCAGCCAACGCAGGACCTCCGGTTCCAGCTCTTTGATCGGCTGGCCGGCTTCCTGACAGGCGAGCCGCAACAGGTGCCCGGCGAGCAAGGTGATATCCTCGGTGCGTTCACGCAGCGGCGGCATGATGACTGACAACACATTGAGCCGGTAGTAGAGATCTTCACGGAAGAACTGTTGTTCAATAGCTGCTTCAAGGTTGCGGTTTGTTGAGGCTATAACCCGTACGTCGATCCGCCTGGACTGGTTGGCACCGACCGGACGGATTTCGCCGTCTTGCAGGAAGCGCAATAATTTTGCCTGGATCGGCAGGCTGATCTCGCCGATTTCATCGAGGTGAATGGTCCCGTTGTCAGCAGCGGTAAACAGCCCCTGACGAGCCCGATCCGCTCCGGTGAAGGCGCCACGCGCATGGCCGAACAACTCACTTTCCAACAGGTTCTCCGGGATCGAGGGGCAGTTGACCACGATAAATGGTTTGCCTGCGCGTGCACCGCAACGGTGGATGAACCGCGCCGCCAATTCCTTACCGGTTCCTGATTCACCCCGGACCAGCACGGTGTATTCGGACTGGGCGATGGTGGCGAGGGTCTGGCGTACCCGTTGGCTGGCCGGTCCTTCGCCGATCAGTTCAGAACGCGCGTCCTGACGGCCGATGAGTTGGCGCAGCCGACTGTTCTCCTCGAGCAGGCGGCTGCGTTCCAGCCCCTTGACCACCACCCGGAAGAGTTGTTCCGGTTCGATCGGTTTGGTCAGGAAATCATAGGCGCCGGTGTGCAGCGCCTGGACAGCGGTCTCAACCGTGCCGTAGGCGCTCAGGACGACAACGCTCAACTCGGGATGGGCGCTCAAGGCTTTGGCGAGCAGTTGCATGCCGTTCATCCTCGGCATGCGCAGGTCCGTGATCATGACCTGGGCGGACTGATGGTGCAAGGCCTCCAGCACCGCCTCGCCACTGTCGAACACAGCGGTCTCCACATCGTTGAAATGTCCGGAGATGAGTCGGGCGAGACCGCGCGCGAAATCCGGCTCATCATCGACGATCACCACCCGCCTGCTGTTCGTTGCGCCCAGGGACGGGATCTCAGTGGGCATGATTGATCTCTCCATGTTCGGCTGCCGGCGGCAGCAGCACGGTAAAGATGGCACCGCCGAGTTGTGTCGAGCGCTTGATCTCGATTCTGCCGCCCACATTGGTCACAATACCATAGGCGATCGTTAGGCCGAGTCCAGTGCCGGCGCCGATCTCTTTTGTGCTGAAAAATGGATCAAAGATATGGGACTGGTCTTCGCTGGCCACGCCCGGGCCGTTGTCAGCGATCTCCAGAGCGACCAGAGTATCCGCCCGCCGGACCGTGATGTGGATCTTCCCTCCCTGTTGGTTCATTGCGTCGAGGGCGTTCATGACCAGGTTGCCGATCACCTGTTCCAGTTCCTCGACACCCAGCCGGACCCATAACGCCTTCTCCGGGCGCTCCACCGTGATGGTCGCACTGCGATTGGCCGCCTGGACGGAGAAGACTTCACCCACCGCTTGGGCGACATGGCCGGCATCGGCCTGACCCGATCCGGTCGCCTTGGGACGCGAAAAATTGAGCAGATCCTGGAGCACACGCTGGGCCTGCTGGGTATGGCGTTCGATGATTTTCAGGTCCGCGAGCTGCTGCGGATTGTCAATTCCCTGACGCAGCAGGCCGGTGTAACAGCGGATGACCCCGAGCGGGTTATTGATCTCATGGGCCAGACCAGCGGTCAGTTTGCCCACACTGGCCATTTTTTCCGCATGCCAGATCTGCTGCTGCATGCGCCGCTCAGTGGTGGTTTCGCGTAAAAAGACGACCACCTGGTCGGTCGTTCCTGTCAGGCTGCGCACCGGGTACAGGCTCAGGGAAAAGGTCCGGTCGTTGGGCAGGCTGACCTCGCGCAGCAGGACCGTACCCCGGGAAATGGTCTCCCGCATGGGGCAGGTCTCAGCGCGGAGATCGAAAAACAGCGAGAGGAGAGTACTATCCGGGCGAGAACCATCGGAGAGTTCCGCCAGGAGTCGGCTTGCCGCCTGGTTGACGGTCAGCACCACACAGTTTGCATCCACCAGGACGAGGGGGTCAGAGATCCCTTCGACAATGGTTTCCAGAATGTTCATCTGTCGGGCCAGGCTGTCGATGGCCGACAGGTTCTCGGCGGCAGTGCCGAGCTGCCGGCCCAAAGCCTGCAGAACATTAAGGTCGTGCTGTCCGGCCTGCTCGCTGGTCTCCCAGCTCAGCCAGAGCAGCCCTTCGGCGTTGCCGGTACTGGATTCGACCGGGACAAAGATGTCTGTCCCCGCGACGACGCAGGTCCCGCCAGTGAGAATCTCGGCAAACCGTTCAGGCGGGGTTGGCGGCGTCTTGGTCTCTGGCCAGGAATAATGCCCTTGCGTGGCCATGGTACAGAGGTAGGCAATTCGTCGGGCAGCAAACCGGCTGCAGATGCGGGGCAGCGAATGGTGCCAGAGTTCGGCGCGGGAGCGGCTCCGGTAGGTGTCTTCAAGCAAGCGGACAAACAACTGAACATCAGCCCGGCGGGCTTCCATTTCTCGAGACAGGGCCGCGGTCCGCTCTTCGACCATCTTGCGCAGATTTTCCGCGTAATGCTGCAACTGGCCCCGGGCCTCGAACAGGTGCTCGCCCAGCCGTTCGATACCGTCCACCAGCTCCTCGACTTCGTCGCCCTGTTCGAGTTGGTGCAGCAGTGCCGTACTTTCCACATCAGTGGTGTGGCGTTTGAAAACGCTGTTGACGCGTTTGAGTTTTTTGACGACTAGCAGCCTGAACAGCAGGTTGGAGGTGAAGAAAAACAGCAGAGTCCCCACGGCGAAGAAGGCGAAGTAGGTCAGGAGAATCTGGCGGACTCGACCGATGCTCTGCTGTTCAGAGGTGGCCACCAGATCGACCCCGGCAACCACATCGAGTTCTTTATTAAAGCCCCGCTTGCCGTACAGATTGATCAGTTCGACCGGAGCGTCTTTCATAGCCCCATGACAATAGAGGCATTGTTGGGTGAATCTGACGGGCCGGGCCATGACATAGTAGCGCTCCCCGTTGAGCTGCTGATACCCTTGCCAGAGCTCTGTGTTGGTTGTCTGGAAATGGCGGATCAGTTCACGTTCCAATTGGTTGGCTTCGTAATCAGGATTCCGAGCGTCCATGGCCACACGTCGAAACAGGCTGCCGCTTTCGGCGCCACGCTCCGGGGACATGATCTGCCGGGAAATGTAGGATGACGACATGGCCTCGATGATGAACGAGGACGGAAAATGTTCATACATTGCCGGGCGCAGAACGTCGCGAACGTAGCGCTGGATAGAGTCAAGATGGGCGAAGATCAGGCGGGCCTTGTCGCGGACCTCCTCCTCAAGCACGCTGCGCATGTGGAAATACGAGCCAGCCGAAAATAGGGAGCCGAGGACAAAGGCGGTGACGACCATGCCGAAGACGAACTTGGTCTGCAGGTTAGGTGATTTTGGCAGGGGGAGCATTCGTCGCGGTGATCGGCAGTGGCGATCGGCACGATCCCACCCCGAAAGGAAGA
>JAVEYP010000218.1:0-4374 GCA_034003445.1 Desulfobulbus sp. | reverse complement strand
GCCCCAGGTCGGCCAAATCGCGGGAGCGGTACAGGTCGCCGTCCGCGTAGGACTCACGCAACATATAGTGATAACGCCGGGGACCGGCTTCGTTTCGGGCCAGATACATGGAGACTACCGGGTGGTTGCGGGCGGGATGGCCGGGCCGGGGCCGCCCGCGATTTAGAAAAAGCGGCGGACCAGGTCCTCGACCGCGGCCATGGAAAAGGGTTTGGTCAGGGCGGCGTCAAAGCCGTGGGCCGCCGGATCCATCATCACCTTATTGGTGCTGTCGTCGCTAAGGGCAACGAGCACGACCTGTGGATCGATGTCGCGGATCCGCCGGGCCGCCTCGATCCCGCCCACCCAAAGATCGAGCAGCACCAGGGCGAACGGTGCACCAGCCTGCGCCTGTTCGCGGCAGCGGGCCACTGCCTGCTCGCCGGTCTCGGCCAAGCTGACCTCGCAGTCGTAATGCTCAAACATCTTGCGGTTGATGAGCCGCATCAGTTCCTGATCGTCCATGACCAGCACCCGCCGGCCCGGACTCCCGGCCCCGACCGCCAGCGGCAAGACGGCCTCGTCCTGCAGCGGAAAGTAGAGGTGCACACCACAACCACGGTTGGGCGGGACATCGAGCCAGACGAGGCCACCGTGTTTCTGGACGATAGCGTGGACAATGGTCAGGCCGAGTCCCATGCCCTTTTGGGCGCCCTTCTGTTTGGTCGAGAAATACGGGTCAAACGCATGTGCGAGGAGACCAGCCTCAATACCCGGCCCGGAGTCGCGAAAGATCACACGAATGAATGGGCGGTCCGCGAGGGGCTGGTTGGTACGCGCAGCCTCGGCGGCGCCGTCCACCCGATCAAGGGTGATCTCGATCAGGCCCGGGCCATTGATGGCGGCCACCGCGTTGCGGGCCAGGTTGACGAACACCTGCTGAATCAGGGCAGGGTCGAGGACAAGAGCCAGTTCCTCGTCACTGCCACGCACCTGATAGTCGACCGTGGTGCCGGCCAGTTCACGATCGAGCACCTCCTCAACCAGGCGGTGCGGACAGACCTGAGATTTACGCGGCAGGTAGTTGTCAGAGAAGGTGGTGAATTTGTGAATAAGCTGCGTGCTCAGGTCAAGGGCCTTAGCGGATTCGTCAAGCAAACGGTTGACCTCCGTGTCGCGCGAGACGAATCGCGCCATCTCCAGGTTGCCGCTGATGATGGTCAAAAGATTGTTGAAATCGTGGGCGATACCGCAGGCCATTAACGACATTGCTTCCCACTTCTGGATGCGTTGCAGTTCTCTTTCAAGCCGGCGATGGTGCGCCTCAAGCTCCTTGCGGTGGGTGGCGTCGTGCAGGATCCCGATGACGAAAAAGGTCTCCTCCTCGGCCACCGGCAGGAGATTACAGGTCACTTGAAGGTCCCTCAACAGGATTGGCTCGTCGTAGCCGAACTCAAGCGGCACCAGGGCCGCGCCCTGCTCGAGACCGGCAATCCAGACATCGATCTGCTGGCCAAACTCGGGCGGCAAGAGACGACCCAGGGGCTGGCCAAGCACCTCCACCTCGGGCAGGGCGAACAGGCCGCTGGCCGCGGCGTTGGCCATGACGACACGGCCGTCGCGGTCCAACTCGACCACCCCCTCGGTCATCCGCTCCAGGACAACGTCGCGGTGCCCTTTACTGACCAGCAGTTCGCAGATCACCTCGCGCGGAAACAGACCGTCCCCACCCTGGACACCGCCCCCGCGGCGCTCGCCCGCGCTAAATTTCTCCAAAGCAGCCTTGATATGGGCCTGCATGGCTGTGGCTGTCCCCTTGGCGATACAGACGTCGGCACCCAGATCGCGGGTCGCGTCGCTGTCCTCGATGGCCACGCCGGAGAGGACGATGAGGAAAATATCGCGCAGTCCAGGGGTGTTGCGGACAATCGCGCAGAGCTTGCCACCGTCGATGCGGGGCATGATGAGGTCGGTGACAATCAGGTCTGGACGGCGGGCCGCAATACAATCCAAGGCAGCCAGACCGTCCTCTGCGGTGTCCACGGCCCAGCCCTCCGCCTCGAGCAGATAACGGAGCACCTTGCAGGCGACCAGGCTATTGTCAACGACGAGGGCGTGCAATTCAGCCATTTTCAAGCAGCTCCCGGACCGTTTCCGCCAGTTCACGCACGTCAAAGGGTTTGCTGAACACCCGATGCGCACCCAGTTCCCGCGCAGTCGGCAGGTAGGCCTCGGGGCCGATGCGGCCACCCCCGGAAATGGCAATAATCTTCAGCCGCGGATACTCGCGGTGCAGGGCAGTAATTGTTTCCAGCCCCTCCTGCTCGGGCATGATCAGATCAGTAATCACTAGATCTACGCCGTGATGGCGCTGCATAAGCACGCCAGCGCGGCCGTCAGCCGCCTCGACCACCTCATAGCCGGCCCACTCCATCACCTGGCGGAGCAGCACCCGCATCTGCTCGTCGTCGTCAATAATCAGTATCTTCATTCCACTCCCTGTTCCGCTCCGGCAGCAGCTCTTGGATAGCGATCGCCAGCATTCGCATATCCACCAGCTTGGCAAGGAAACGCCGAACCCCGGCCTGCTCCGCCTCCTCCGGGCTGACTGACTCGCTGTAGCCCGAGCAGAGGATGATGGGCCGGTCTGGCTGAAGCGCGTTGATCTTTCTGGCCAATTGCAGACCAGTCAGGCGTGGCATGGTGTGGTCAGTGATCAAGAGGTCGATACGCTCACGGTTGTCTGCAAACAGGCTCAACGCCTGTTGCGGGCCGGTTGCCGGCAGCACCAAGTAGCCAAGATACGATAACATCTTGGCTCACATTTTCACAATGTCTTCTTCGTCGTCGACAAAGAGGATGGTCCCGCTGCCGCGCGGTATGGCGCTCAACTGATCCTCTTCGCCGTTACCCGGAGTCTGTACCAGCGGCAGAAAGACGGAGAACGTCGCCCCCCGGCCGGGTTCGGAACTGACATCGATCACGCCGTCGTGGGAGACGATAATGCCGTGCAGCACGGCCAGTCCCATGCCCGACCCCTCACCCACCTCGCGAGTGGTGAAGAACGGGTCGAAGAGGCGCTCGAGCACCTCCTTGGGGATACCACGGCCGGTGTCGCGGACGGTGAGCACCACGTAACGTCCCGGCTGCAGGTCAGGATAGCGCAAATTCTCCGCCTCGCCGGTCTCCACCTCGCGCAACCCCACCTCGATTTCGCCAGTGTCGTCGCCAATGGCCTGGACCGCGTTGGAGCAGAGGTTCATCAGCACTTGCTGAATCTGGTCCGGGTCGGCGTAGATCATACCGATTTCCCCGGCCGTGGTCAGGCGGAAGTCGATAGTCGTCGGAATGGAGGCGCGCAGCAAATGACAGGCCTCCTTGACCGCCGGGGTGATCAGCATGTTGCGGCGTTGACCGGTAGACTGACGACTGAAGGCGAGAATCTGCGACATCAACTCCTTGGCCCGGGCGCCCGCCCGCTTGATCGCCTGCACGTGCTCGGCCACTTCGTCAAAGGTGATCGGTGGCCCCAGCGGCGGCTTGTCGTCATGCCCCGGGGCTGGCAGGCGAAGGAGCAGCAGGTCGGCATTGCCGAGGATCGCGCCCAGGATGTTGTTGAAGTCGTGGGCGATGCCGCCGGCCAGAGTGGCAATCGCCTCCAGTTTGTGGGCGTGGATCAGCCGCCGCTCGAGATTGCGTTGGAGGCTGATGTCCTTGGCCGAGAGAATATAGCCTAGGATGGTGCCGTTGCCGATGATCGGCGAGCAGACCACGGAAAAGATACGGCCCAGGTAGCGGTGGGTCATCTCCTGGGTGTGCGGTTCTCCCTCGCGGCGGGCAGTCTGGAGTGGACAGGCCTTGCACTGCATCTCGTCAGCGGCGAACAGCTGGTGGCAGGTGCGCCCCTCGACCGTGTCGTCGCCCGCTGCCAGCAGTCGCACGGCGGCCCGATTGGCGCGAACGACGACCAGGTTAGTGTCGAGGATGAGCACTGGGTCGCTGATGGCGTCGAAGGTGGAGCGCCACTCCTCTTGGGAGAGTTGCTCACTCAGGCCAGCGCCGCACACATCACTCTCCGGCCGGTTGCGGTCGACCATGGGGGTGGCCTTCGCACTGACTGGCGGTAACTGGCCGCCGGCCTTCTGGGCACGCAGCAGAGGCCGAAACCGAACAAAATAGAGAATCAAAGTAAAGGCAATATACCCCGCCACAAACACAGTGATGCCGCTCCACAACAACACAGGGTTCATGGCAGTTTCTCGGAGAAGAGAGGGATCTGCTGACGGAACACCCGTTCGCGAAAAAAGCGGATAGTATCCCGACGGCGCTCGACGATGCGGACTTGTTCGGGGATCAGGTCGGTGACCCGATTGCGCATGATGGACATCTTGTATT
>JAVEYP010000217.1:0-4392 GCA_034003445.1 Desulfobulbus sp. | reverse complement strand
GTACATCCTGAAGCAGTCCGATGGGGAAAGACCCCAGGATTTCTGTACCATTATGAACCTGGAGACCCGGGACGTGTTCAACCACCCCGAGGTCCTGTTCTTCGACATCTTTCTCAACACCTTAGAACTGCTCGAACAGGCCCTGGAAGTAAAGGCCATGCGCGAGCCGGGCTACTCCCGCCATTTCACCATTAATAAAATGGACAAAAGGGTGGACGCCATCCATTTTTCCCTGGCACATGACGACGGCGTCCGCACCAACGAGTACGACGATGCAGATATCATCCTCGTCGGCGTGTCCCGTTCCGGGAAGACTCCGGTCAGCATCTATCTGGCCACCCACATGGAACTCAAGGCTGCCAATTTCCCTTTGACCTCGGATCACCTCGAGGAACCCGAACTGCCCAAGGACATTGTTCGCAACCGCAAACGGGTAGTCGGCTTGAATTCCTCGCCGCTCTACCTCCACAATATTCGCGAAAAACGCTATGCCGGCTCCACCTACGCCAGTTTGGCCAACTGCACGCGCGAACTGCAGCAGGCCACGAACTTGTTTTTGCGCCACAACATCAAGACCCTGAATGTCGAGGGACGATCCATCGAGGAGATCTCCGTACAGGCGATCCAGGCCATCGGCCTGACCAAAAGGAAACGGTCCCGGATTCGGGACATCGCCGGCCACACCTCCTGAGCGGGGCCGGGGCAGGACAGCCTCAGTAGAGAACCCGGTCCAGAATGGATGGGGTGGGGGGACAGATCGGCCCGGAAGGACCGCAGCCGGCGTTGTCGTCGAACTGGAGACCGAGCAGCCGCAGGCTGTTGGCATCCAGGATGAGCCGGTCCTCGTAGCTGGCCCTTATAGTTTGGTCGGCCGGATCGACGAGACGTACCGACAGGTACATGGCCCGGTTTGCCAGGGTGTAGGTGCCGATGACAATGGCCTGGGCGCGCTGCGTCCCGGCCATTTCCCGCAGGTCACGGGTGAGCATGAATTCGCCCCTCTCCGCCTCCACCAGCAGTTCCCGGCGCAGCTTTACCTCCCTGACTGCATAGCCACGGCTGACAAAGCCAGCGGCCAGGTTGTTCTGAAAACTCCGGCCAAAACTCGAGGTGTCGGCCAGATGATCGTTATTGACCAGGGTGGTGATGAGCACCGGTTGCTGCGGCTGGCGGGGCTGGAGTGGTGGCAGGGCTTGGGCGAGCAGCGTTTCGGCTACCTGATCACCGAGTCGCACCAGGTTAACGTCCGCGCCGAACATCGGTTCGAGCCGGGTACCGTTGAGGTTGCTACAACCGCCAGCAACGACCACCATGAGGCAGAGCAGCCAGGGGAAGATGGTGGCGGAGCCAGGTCGCATCATAACGATGGGGTGACCGGTTGCGGCGCCCCAGGGCTTGGGCTAGAGTCGGTCAGGCGGATTTCCGCGGCCGGCTCAGCCTGGCGGTACTGCCAGAAGTCACCGTCGTTGATGTAGTAGATGTCCGAGGTCCGCATCACGTAGCGGTCCGCGTCGATGATTGAGGTGGTAATGATGACCTCGTCGTGCTCGCTGAGCACCGAGGCGGCGCGCAGGGTGTCCACCGCTGCGGCCGAGGCGATCGCGATAAGTTCCCAGGGAGCGTCACGCAATACCGTAACGCCGGTGGCCAGGGCAGTGAGTACGCCGGGCTGAGGCCACTGGGTTCGGCTCGCGTGATGGTGGACTACCTGCACCTTGTACTCGACGATCAGGCTGGCGCCTTCCGCAGTGGCTCGGGTGTCGATCCCGAAATGGACCAATTGGGTCGTGAGCAGGTCGTTGAAGCCCTCGTCAAAGGGGGTGACACTGCCCGGTCCGCAGGCGTGAGAGCTGCCGCAGCTGTGGCGGACGTGCAGGGACGAGTCGAGATAGTTGCGGTGGATTAGTTCGTTGTTGATCCGGTTGGCGACGTCGTTGGCCAGCACGTTCCAATGGTGGGCAGCCTGCATTTTTTGCTGGTTCGAGTAGAGGAACCCTTGCGGTTGGGGAATGCGCACACACCCTGAGGCCAGGCAAAGCGCTGAGACCAGCGACAGCAGGAACAGGCGGTGACGCATGAGGACTCCGGGGAGAGAGTGGTCGGGCACAGGGCAGGGCCGTGTAGCAGTCTTTCGGCAGCATACCGGTACAGCTGAAGGCTTTTTTTAACCGCCGGCGGTGGCCAGTATCTCGCGTAGCAGGTCCCGTGGGGCAACAAATACACCAAAAGGGTCGATCAGGGCAGGTCACCCGCCTTTGCGGTTGTCCGCAAACATTTCCACAGGCATGGGATGCTTGAGGCGCCAGACCATGCGGATCGGCCGTTCGCTCTCGTCACTGACCAGGTCCGCAGGACCCAGGCAGGTGAACGGCAGGGTCACAGCATTACGCTTTTTCTGGCCACGGGCAAACACCAATACCGTATACCCCTTTTCCCGGTGATGCAGGAGATTTTGCCCATCAACATGGTGCCGGGCAGTGTTCGCCTGGGATTCCCAATGGAGCAGTTCCCGGCTGATCGGGTAGTCCGCGTACATGGTGCTGGGGGAGAACTCTTTTTCTGTTTTCTGAAAGGTCACCAGCAGTGCGTAGGTCTTCCAGTCGGCAAAATGCAGCACGCCCACCCCGGTCTGACCAGTGGACTGCAGATCCGCCCGGCCGAGAGCGGCCTGGATTTCCCTGATGGAGTACCAGGCGTGCAACTCCAACGGGCAGGAGTAGGGCAGGGGCAACGGTTCGCCACTCACGGTGGTCGCGTCCTGCGACCAGGCGAGGATCTCCTCCAGGTCGGCACAGATGGTCGGGTTGGCGGCGAGTCGTTGCAGCGCCTCCTCGAAGGAACGGATACCGACCCGATCCCCCCGATCGCTCCAAAGACGGTAGTAGAGCAGCATTTGTGATGCGCTGTCCAACGCCAGTGGTTCAGCCAAATCCCCCCGGACAGCAGCGGTAATTACCCGGCGCAGGAGTTTCGCCTCCCTCGGACCGTTGATGAAGGCGGCGCGCAGTAGGGCACGCTTCAGACTGGCCAGGTCGGGATCGTCCGGAATCGCCCCCAATTGTGCCTTGGCCTTCCAGCCCGTCCATGTTTCCCTGGCCAGCAGCAATTCGGGTTCATACTCGTGGTAGCGGATAAAATTGCCGAAGGTCAGTTCCTGGCCGGTTTCGCTGGTAAAAGTCTGCAGCCGGTCCGGCACCTGGACATTCAGACGTCCGAGGTTCGCGCGGATATTGTCCAGCACGTACTGCCGGGATTGCCAGTCCAGTTGAATGGAACAGCCTGCCGGCAAGTGAGGAAAATCGAGTTCTACCTCCCTGTCGATGGCAAATCGATGCCTGGGCAGCAGCGCCTTGAACTTGCTGTCGAGCCGGTAGCGACGGTGCACCTGACCGACCAAATCCAGCACCGTGAGGCAGTCCTTGCCCGGGGCATGACGCAGACCACGGCCGAGTTGCTGGAGGAAGACGGTCAGACTCTCGGTGGGGCGCAGGAACAGGACGATGTTGATCTCCGGCACATCGATGCCCTCGCTCAACTTGTCCACCGTGAAGAGAAAGATGAGCCGCCCGCTGCGCAGGTCCTCGAGCCGCCGGGCACAGTCGTCGCTGCTGGTATCGGAAACAAAGGCGGCCGACGGAATGCCCCTGGTACTGAATTTTTCGGCCATGAAATGGGCGTGCTTGATGCTGACGCAGAAGCCGATCCCCTTGAGATCGCTCAGTTCCGGTTCGTAGTGATGCACGGCAGCGATGATGGCGTCGACGCGCCGAAGGGCGAGGGCGTGGTCAAGCGTGTAGATGTTTTCCAGGGCGGTCCTGTCATACCTGCCGTTGCGCCAGAACCGGTCGTCATCAGTGGCCACCGGATCGGCCACGCCAAAGTAATGAAACGGGCAGAGGAGCTTTTCCTCCAGCGCCTCGGGAAGTCGGATCTCGGCGGCGAAACGGTTGCCGAAATCCACGGCAACATTGTCGCCGTCCATCCGTTCCGGGGTGGCGGTGAGCCCGAGCAGAATCTGCGGGTTGAAGTGGTCGAAAAGGGGTCGATAGCTGTTGGCAGTGCCGTGGTGGGCCTCGTCGAGCACAATGAAGTCATAAAAATGAGACCCCACCTGCTCCCACAAGCGCCGGTTGGCAAGCATCCCGACGGAGCAGAACAGGTGCTCGAGTCGGTCCGCCCGGTACGAACCGACCTGCAGTGCACCGAAATTCTGATCTCTCAGCACGTTGCGAAAGGTCATCAGGGCCTGCTGGAGGATTTCCTGGCGGTGAGCCACGAACAGCAGGCGGGCCTGCCGCCCTTGCTGTTCGTAATATCGCTGAAAGTCAAAGGCGGCAACGACCGTCTTGCCGGTGCCGGTCGCAGCGATCACCAGGTTCCGCCAATGGTCAT
>JAVEYP010000216.1:0-4398 GCA_034003445.1 Desulfobulbus sp. | reverse complement strand
GATGACCAAGATCCTTCATGTGCACACGAATTTGGTGTTTCCTGCCTGTTTCGAGATTGATCTGCAGTAAGGAATATCTGCTGTTTCCACCTCTTTTTAGATAGTGGGTGATCGCCTTCTTGCCGATCTGTTGATTTTGTTGAGAATACACCCTGAAAGCCTTGGTCTCGGCCAGCCAGGAGACGATCGTGCCCTCATCCTGCTCCACCACTCCTTCTACCACCCCGACATAGGTTCGTTGGTTGACCGTTGCCTCCCAGTTCTCTTGAATGTGCTGTTTAATCGAGTCGTTTTTAGCAAACAAGAGCAGGCCAGAGGTTTCCCTGTCGATTCGGTGGACGATGAAGATTTTGTTGTTTGGATCCTCCAGTTTGACATAGTCACTGAGAAGCGAGTAGGCAGTTCTTCGTTTTTCAGTCTCAGTGGCAACAGTCAATAGACCTGAGGGCTTGTCGATGATGATCAGACCTTCGTCTTCAAAGATGATCTTTAGTCCCAAGCGGCCAGGTCCCTGTCGAGAAGAGTCCCGGTCCCAGCGCACCTCCACCTGAGAACCCGGGACAAGGGCATGGTCAAATTGCCTGACAGGCTGCCCATCTACAGATACCTGACGGTCGCGCAAGACAGCCTTGAGAACGTTGCGTCCCTTAGCCGGCAGGTGATCACCCAGGAAGGAGAGCAACGTGTAGGTTTTGTGCACCGTGAAGGTGTCCACCTTCGCTCGTTTCCGCTGGGTTTCGACTGACTGTTTGTTTTTTTTCATTTTTTCCTTTAGCGCCAAAGTTTGGCGGACAGTTTATTTGTGCGACCCCTCGAGGAACTTGCGCTTCGGGTCAGGTTTGTGTGAACGCAAAATCCTTGGGGCGCGGCCTCCAGTGTGTCGACGAAAGGCTTCGTTCCCTCGGAGTCGACTTGTACCCTCATGGCGGTGAATCATATTCGTTTCATCAGGAGGCTCAGCTGCAGAAACCTATGGCAGTCTTGGACCATCGCCAGCAGTGGATCCATATGGGCAAGTAGGCCGTCTCTCGCCGGCAAAATGTGCACGGGTACTACTCAAAGGGTAATCGCCAGGATTGCAAAACATTTTCGCGGCAACTGGATTCAGTGCAACAGATCGAGCCGTTGCCGGGAGACAGTGTTCATTCATCGTAAAAGAAGCGCAAAGCTCTTGCCATAAGTGCCCTCGCCATTGTTCACGGAAATGAATGCGCAGGGTATACCGCGTGGTGCGCTTCGCCAATGGTTCGAACCAGTTTTTCCGTGTTGGTCTGCACGGCGCTGAGGTGCGCATGATTTGGCATAAAGCCGTAAGCCCATCTGTCGACTTGATACACGTGGCACCACTCTGTCCTCAGTCCGATGGAAACGAGATAATCATCGCAGCAAAAAAGGTGTACTGACGTCGGTTTCTCCGTTGGATGGTGCGTGTCAATCTTCAGTGGGGGTTATCTGTGCAATTTCTGGCATTATTCACAAAACAATGCCAATCCACTAACAGGCTTTGAGGATAAATAGATGTTCCACCGAATTCCAGCACTTTTTGTTTCTCGACGTTCCCAGTCGTAAATCGTTGGACCCATGGAATTGCCGTTATGCCGCGCAAGATGACGTTTAAAAATATGGCACAAGGGGCAGTCAAGGTTCCTTGCAGGGACGCATACAGAGGATATTGTCATGCGATTAGGACAAAGACACTACGGGCTCATTACTGGCTCATCCGTGCGGACCAAACCAGCCGTCACCTATACTTAGTAGATGTTTATGGGGTTCATGCCCGTTCAGCTGGCACGCCCATCCGGCTGTTGAGAAGCGAGGCGATCGTGCCAAACCTGATCGAAAGAGCCAGCCCCTCAAAGAACCGGACGGCAACGAGTACCGAGGCGACGACAGCCAGCGCGCTGAGTAGTTTGGGCCGCACGAGGGTCGTCCCTAATCTCGACCATTGTCGGTCGCACTGGGGTGGTAATCAGCGCCCACAATCCCTCGTGGTCTACTATCGTTTTCAGGGGGTTTTAGGGTAAGTGTGCTCGAACGGTCCGTCAGGTTGGAGAGGTAGGAATCGCGTAAGGGTCTTGTAATTACGAGAATAGGTCTTACCCTGTAGTCATTTTATTGTGTAAGTTAGACTAACTAACCTATCAAAGGAGGATGGATCATGAGGATTACTAACCGCAAGAAGTTCGTTCGTGTTTGTGTTCTGGCTGCTGCTGTTTGTCTTTTGACCGCTGGCGGGTCCCTGGCTGTCGACAAGGCGGCAGATTGGGGAGTGGCGGGTCAGGAGGTGAAGGAGGCCGCCGGTGCCGTTGGTGACGCGACCAAGGAGTCTGCCGTGAAGGCCTGGGAGGCCGCCAAGGACAAGGCTAGCAAGGCGGTTGAGGCCACCAGGGAGGCGGCTCTCGAGGCTAAGGAGGCGATCCACGACAAGACAGCGCCCGCCGCTGAAACGACCCAGGACAAAGCGGCCGCAGCTGCAGACGCCGCTAAGGAGGCCGCCACCGACGCTAAAGAGGCGGTGGCTGAAGCCACTGAGGCCAGCAGGAAAGCCGCGGCCGATGCCAAAGAGTCGGTTGCGAACCAGACCGAGGCAGTGATCGAGAGAACTCAGGGCAAGGCGGACGCAGCAGTTGAGGCCAGCAGAGAGAGCGCTGCCGACGTGAGGGAAGCCGCCCTTGATAGGGCCGACGCAGCCGTGGACAAGGCGGACGCAGCCGTGGATAAGGCTGATGCAGCTGTAGATAAAGCTGACGCAGCGGTGGATAAGGCCGCCAAGTAATTCCTTTGTCGGTCCTGCCGTCGCCCGTGGGCCCTGACCGAGGCCTGCAAACAAAACGCCCAGTTCCGGATTGTTCGGAGCCGGGCGTTTTTTTTATCTCCCCGGCACGACGGCCGTGTCGGCTCCACGGGGAGGAGGCGCCATCCAGCCCGTACCAGCCTCAGAGATCAAAGGACTGGTGCAGTGTCGGCATCTCCACGGTGGTGGAAGTCAGGAGGCCGGCAAGCGTCTCCATGGCTCCAGTTTCACCGTGCACCAGGAAGGTGCGTTCAGGCGTCCCGGTACGATCGTGCCATCTCAGCAGTTCCTGCTGGTCGGCGTGGGCCGAGAAACCACCGATAGTGTAAATTTTTGCGTTGACCTCCACCTCTTCCTGGAACACGCGTACCTCTGTGGCACCGTCGATGATCTGCCGAGCCAGGGACCCGCGCGCCGCGTAGCCCACAAAGACCACCGAGGCCTCGCGTCGCCAGAGGTTGTGACGCAGGTGGTGGCGGATACGCCCGCCAGTGCACATGCCCGAACCGGCGATGACCACTGTGCTGCGCGCCTGCTTGAGCGCGACGGACTCCGAGGTGTCGCGGGTCATGCGCAGCCCAGGCAATTCGAAGGGGTCACGGCCGGAGGCAATCACCGCCCAGGTCTCCTCGTCGAAGCATTCGCGGTGGCGCCGGAAGATCTCGGTGGCGCTAATGGCCATGGGCGAATCGAGGACCACCTGGAGGCTGCGCGGTAACTTGCGCTGTTCAATGCCCTCGCGCAGGTAGTAAAGGATCTCCTGGGTGCGCTCCAGGGCAAAGCTGGGGATGAGCACGTTGCCCCCCCGGTCGATGGTGGTGTTGATCGCCTGGTAGAGTTCCTCAATGGATGGTTCCAGCCGTTTGTGCAACCGGTCGCCATAGGTGGATTCCATGATCACCGTGTCGGCCTGTGGGGGGATCGCAGGATCGGGCAGGATGGCCCGGCCGTCGTAGCCAAGGTCACCGGAGAAGAGTAACCGCCGTCGCGTTCCCGCCTCCTCCAACTCCAGCAGGATGCAGGCGCTGCCAAGGATGTGGCCAGCGTCGTAGAAGGTGGTGCTGATGCCTGGGCAGAGGTCGTGGCGTTCCTCGAAACGGGCGATGTCGACAAAGGCGTCCATGCTGTTGAGCGCGTCCAGGGTATTGTAGAGCGGTTCGACCCGCTCGCCCCGGTTGCGCCGCTTGCTCGCCTTATAGTTGCGGTAACGGGCCTCTTCCTCCTGGATGCGTGCCGAGTCGAGCATAACCAGCCTCGCCAATTCCCGGGTGGCAGAGGTGGTGATCACTCTGCCACGGAAGCCACGCTGGGTGAGCAGCGGAAGACGGCCGCAGTGGTCGAGGTGGGCGTGAGTGAGCAGCAGGTAGTCGATGGCGGCTGGGTCGAAGCCGAAGTCGCGACTGTTTTCCTCGTCGATCTCGCGGTTGCCCTGGTAGAGGCCGCAGTCGATGAGGATTCGCTTGCCCTGGCATTCGACTAGGTGGCAGGAGCCGGTGACGTTTCTCGCCGCTCCGTGGAAGGCTATGCGCATGGCTACTCCTTGGGCGGCCTGGGGCCGTCGTTGCGATGGTCGTTTGCCGCCGAGACCGGGCTCGCTGGAGGTG
>JAVEYP010000215.1:0-4426 GCA_034003445.1 Desulfobulbus sp. | reverse complement strand
CGTTCGTGGGCAACGATGATCTGCAGGCGCTCCTTGGCAACGGAGGCCGAGGTCTTCTTGTTTGATCGGAAAAAATCGAGGAATCGCATGGCATCAACCCCTGAACAATCGGGAAAGGAATCCCTTCCGCGGTGCATCCATGAAACGGAAGGGCCGCTCTCGGCCGAGGAAACGGTCGACGATGTCGAAATAGGCCTCGCCCGCGTCACTCTCCTTGGTCAGTGTCACCGGCACGCCCGAGTTGGAGGCGGTGAGCACTGATTTGGACTCGGGCACCACCCCAAGGAAGGGGATCGCGAGGATCTCGCGGACATCCTCGGCGCTGAGCATATCGCCGCGTTCCACCCGGCCTGGGTCGTAGCGGGTGACCACCAGATACTCCTGGACCGGAGTCAGGTCCTCCTCGGCGCGCCGGGTCGTGCTGGAGAGCATGCCGATGATCCGGTCCGAGTCGCGTACCGAGGAGATCTCCGGGTTGGTCACCACCAACGCCTGGTCAGCATAGTACATAGCCGCCATCGCCCCTTTTTCGATACCCGCGGGCGAGTCGCAGACGATGTAGTCAAAGGTGAGCTGCAGTTCCTCAATCACCTTGCCGACGCCCTCTTTAGTGAGGGCTTCCTTGTCGCGGGTCTGCGAGGCGGGCAGGATGTAGAGGTTATTCACCCGTTTGTCTCTGATCAGCGCCTGGTTGAGGGAGCCCTCGCCATGGATGACGTTGAGCAGGTCGTAGACCACCCGCCGCTCGCAGCCCATGATCAGATCGAGGTTGCGCAGGCCGACATCGAAGTCGAGCACTGCCGTCTTGTAGCCGCGCAGGGCCAGCCCGGCGGCAAAGGCCGCGCTGGTGGTGGTCTTGCCGACCCCCCCCTTGCCTGAGGTGACCACAACCACTTGTCCGGGTTTCCGTTGTTCCTTGCTGATTACTTGTTCTTCGCTCATAGCTGTTGTTGTCTCGATAAAGTGCAATAGGGAAAAAAGGGTACGCTCAGCCCTGGGTGAAGGTCCCGAGGGCCTGGCAGCGCAGGGTGCCGTTGACCAGGCTGACGCAGACGCTCCGGTTGAGGATCTGCCTGTCCAGGGACTCGTTCACCAGATACTCTCCAGCCACGGCCACCAGTTCCGGGTTGAACTGCAGGCTGAACACCCGGGCGGTGGTGTCGCCGTCGATCCCGGCCAGGGCCCGCCCTCGCAGGGCGCCGTAAACGTGGATGTTGCCGGCCGCAAACACCTCGGCGCCGGCATTGACTGAACTCAACACCACCAGATCACCGTTTGGGGCAATTACCTGCTGGCCGGAGCGCACCGGCAAGGCTACGGTGACGTTGGTCCCCGTCGGTTGCGCCCCCAAGAGTGGCGAGGCCTCCTGGACCTCGGCCGGCGCGACTTCCTCGGCTGGCGGGATTTCTTCAGTTGGGGCGGGCTCCTCCGCCGGCGGTTCCGGTTCGCGGGCCGGTTCTTCCGGGGGCGCGACGGCGATCGTCCTCTCCACCCCGGGGACGGCGAGGATGCCGAGGCCTGCCTGCCGTGCCTCCTCGTGCAGGAAGGGCAGCGCGCCACGCAGGCCGACGGGCGCTACGCCCATGGAGCGCAGGGTGACGACGAGCGCGTTCAGGTCCAAGGCGGCCTGGCCGGGCCCATCGACGCTGCGCAGGTCGATGAGCATGGGGGCATTGGCGAAAAAGGTGCGTGCCTGACCGATCTTCTGCTCTAGTTGCGGATAGAGCAGAACAGGATCGGTCTCCCGAATGTGGAGGACCATCACGGTGAGTACACTGCCCTTGCAGTCGAAGGCGGGAAGTTCAGGAGGTGTCTTCATTGCTTGCATCAATCATGTGAGCGTAGTCGAAAAGCAAATTTTCAGTGTATACCCGCTCGGCGTCCAATGCGCAAGTCTCTGTGTCTGATCCCCGCTCGTATTGCTCCGATTTACTTGAAGATTGATTAAGTTTTCCGGATTGCCCGGCAGGACCCGAGCTGACGCCGGATCATCAGGAGGCGGTGGCCCGCAGGTACTGGTGAAGAACGTTTCAGCCGACCCCGCCGAACCTCACTTCACGGGGGGAGAGGTTCACTGGTGGGCTTTGACGAAGATGACACGGCCTTGCCACAGGTCGCCCGCATTGGACGGTGCGGTGGGTAAGGGGTACTGGCTGGACATGCCGCCGGTGTAGCCGACCGACTTTCTGCGGATGTTGGCAGCTTCCCCCAGGTACCGTTTCCGTCCGCAGCGCGGACAACCAGACCCGGATTCTCCCCTCGACCAGGGTGCATGTCTCAGATTTTCCGCGCATCCCTGCCCCCCGGTGCCTGCCGCTCTGCTGTTGGTGCCAGGACAGGACACAGCAGCCGCTGAGGCCTACTGCAAGCAGACCCACCGGCCCAACGCGCGCCTGCTGATGACGGCCATGGGTGTTGACACCCCCGTACCGGCACGATAAACAAAAGGCAGACCGGGGGAATCCAGTGCATCCCGTCCACCCCCTGCCACGCCGACCTGAACTGCCCGATTCAGCTTGCTGTTGTTGCCCATTCCGGACCGCACCACTCGCATTAGGAGCCTGCCATGAATAACGAGGTCACCATCCGCTTTGCCAAACGCATGAGCCAACTGCCGCCGTATCTCTTCGGCATGATCAACAAAATCAAGATGGAAAAACGGTGGGAGGGGATCGATGTGATCGATCTGGGCATGGGCAATCCCATGGACCCAACCCCGAACAAGGTCACCGAGAAGCTCTGCGAGGTGGCGGTTGATCCTAAAACCCATCGCTATCCTGCGGCCGGTGGCATGAAAAATCTCAAACGGGAGATTGCCCTCTATTACGACCGCAAATACGGGGTACCGCTCACCGGTGAGGATGACGTCATCTGCACCATCGGCTCCAAGGAGGGCATCTCTCACCTCTGTCTGGCCCTGCTCGGACCAGGCGACACGGTGCTCGTGCCCGCGCCGTTTTTCCCTATCCACGTTTACGCCGTGGTCATCGCCGGGGCCAGCGTACTCCGCTTCCCGCTTGGCTCAGAGGAGGAGATCCTCCGCCAGGTCAGCACCATGTGTAGTTCGCTCTACCCGCACCCCAAACTGGTGATGCTCAACTACCCCCACAACCCCACCGGCACCCTGGCCTCGCGCGAGTTCTTTGTCGAGATGGTCCGGCTCGCCCGACGGTTCAACTTCATGGTGATCAACGACTTCGCTTACGGGCAGATCGTCTACGACGGGCACCAGGCCCCCTCGCTGCTCGAGATCCCTGGGGCGCTCGAGGTCGGCGTGGAGTTCGGTTCGTTTTCCAAGTCGTACAACATGGCCGGCTGGCGACTCGGCTACTGCGTCGGCAACCGGGAGATGGTCGGCGGCCTGGCTAAGATCAAGGGCTATTACGATTATGGTATCTTCTCAGCCATCCAGGTGGCGGGTATTGTCGCCATGCGCGATTGCGACGACACCATCGTTGAACAGGTGGGCATCTATCAGAAACGCCGTGATGTGCTCTGCGAAGGGCTGGCGCGCATGGGCTGGGAGGTGGAGAAACCCAAGGCCGGCATGTTTGTCTGGGTGAAAATTCCCGAGCCCTATGGCCGCATGGGCTCGGTGCGTTTCGCTATCGAGATGATGAACCGGGCGCACGTGGCCGTGGCCCCGGGCGCAGGCTTTGGCGAGGAGGGGGACGGCTTTCTGCGGCTCGCCCTGGTGGAGAACGAGAACCGCATCCGCCAGGCCCTCAAGCAGATGAAACGCGCCCTGGTGGAGGTCGACCAAGAGATCCGCGCCGGGATCATGGCCTTTGACGGGGAAGACGCTGACACGGACCCGGCCAGCGGACCAGAGCCGACAGACTCCTGACTGCTGGACTATTTCTTGAAAAAGGCGAGCAGTGCGTGCAGGGTGGTCAGGGGATGGGGCGGGCAGCCGGGGATGTACAGGTCGACGGGCAGCAGGCTGTCGAGCGGGCCAACGATCTCTTCCGAACCGTAAAACAGTCCGCCGCTGATTGGACAGGCGCCGCTGGCGATGACCACCTTGGGTTCGGGCACCGCCTCATAGGTGGTCAGGAGCGCGGCGCGCATGTTGCGGGTGATCGGCCCGGTAACGTGGATGCCGTCGGCGTGGCGCGGTGCGGCAACAAAGTCGATGCCGAAGCGGGAAAGGTCAAAAAACGGCGTGTTGAGCACGTTGGTGTCTGCCTCGCACGCGTTGCAACCGCCGGCTGAGACCTGGCGGAGCTGTAGCGACCGGCCGAACAATCGTTTGAAATGGGCCTTGGCGTGGGCCGCCAGGTCGGGCAGAGTGCCGTCGGTGTACAGGTCTTCGCGGTTGGCCACGCCCATCTCAAAGCGGTTGGTGAAGCGCACAAAGGCACCGTGTGAGACCTGCTCGCACAGGCCGCAGAAGGTACTGCGTCCGAGGTCGATGCGCCAGTCG
>JAVEYP010000214.1:0-4437 GCA_034003445.1 Desulfobulbus sp. | reverse complement strand
CAATTGAACCAGCGCTTGCCCCCTGGATCGACCGTGTTCTTGCTGCCTTTGCCTCGGCACAGTGGCTGGCAGGAGAAACTCTTGGCAAGACGGAACAGGTGCAAGAGAACATCCGCCAGCTCTCGGCCGAAATGAACATGGGGTTTCTCTACGTACCCAAGCGCAAATTGTTTGCCATTGGCTACAACGTTTCAACGGACCTCCTCGACCTCTCCAGTTACGATCTCCTGGCCAGCGAGGCCCGGCTTGGCAGTTTTGTCGCCATTGCCCGCGGCGATGTTCCCCTGGAACACTGGTTCTCTATGACCCGTCCCTATGGTGCCATTGGCGGGCAGCGGGTCCTGCTCAGCTGGACCGGAACGATGTTCGAATATCTGATGCCGCTCCTTTTCCAGCACTCGTACGCCAATTCGCTCTTGGACAAGTCGGCCAGGGAAGCGGTGGCGGTCCAGATAGCCTACGGCCTCGCGCACCGGGTGCCCTGGGGTATTTCCGAATCAGCCTTTGCTGATCTTGATCACAATAAGACCTATCAATACAAAGCATTTGGCGTGCCTACGCTGGGCCTGAAACGTGGGCTCGAGGAACAATTGGTGGTGGCACCCTATGCCACGCTGCTGGCCGTGAATCTGGATCCCCAGGCCACCGTGGAAAACCTGAAGAGGCTCGCCACTCTCAATCTGCTGGGTGATTACGGCTATTTCGAGGCCATGGATTTCAGCCGCCAGCCCCAGCGAGAAGGCGGGGGCCAAAGGCTGAAGCGCGGCGTGATTATCCAAGCCTATATGGCACATCACCAGGGCATGGCCTTCCTGGCCCTTATCAACTTTCTCCATGGCAATCCTTTTCCGCGGCGTTTTCACAGCGACCCGCGCGTACGTGCCTTTGAAGCCTTGCTGCAGGAGCGTATCCCCATCCTGCCACCACTGTACCTGGCCTCGACGCGACAGGACGAACCGCAGCTGGTGAGTGACGAACCGGCCGCAGCGACCGGTAGCCTCTATACCACTCCCGACACCGCAACCCCCCGGACACTGTTGCTCTCCAATGGCAGCTATGGATTGATGCTCACCAACAGCGGTGGTGGCTACAGTGAGTGGCAGGGCCAGGAACTAACGCGCTGGCGGTCAGACCTGACTTGTGATGCCATGGGCACCTTCTGCTATATCTATGAGGAGGAGACAGATCGGCTCTGGTCCACCACCCCGCACCCGGTCGGCGGTACGATTGAAGGATATGTAGTTGATTTCACTCTGGACCGGGCCGTTTTTCGCCGCACGGATGATAACATCCACAGTGAAACCGAAGTGATCGTTTCGCCGGAGGACGATGTTGAGATCCGCCGGATGACCCTGCTCAATCGTTCCAGCCGGACGCGCCGCCTCAACCTCACCAGCTATGTGGAGCTCTCCTTGGCACTGCACAATGCCGACCGACAGCATCCGGCCTTTAACAAGCTATTTATTCAGACTGAAGCCCTGCCTGAACAACAGGCGCTGCTGGCCTACCGACGTCCCCGGAGCGAAAACGAGGCACCGCTGTATGTGGCCCATGGCCTGATCCTCGAGCAGCCAGATGCAGCTGGCGCGCAGGATCAAGATTGGCAGTTTGAAACGGACCGGGCTCGGTTCATTGGTCGCGGTCATACCTTGGCCCAACCCATGGGGGCGGTACAAAAACTGGGCAACAGTCAGGGCTTTGTTCTTGATCCCATCCTCAGTTCCAAGCAGGCCCTCACCCTGCGCCCTGGACAGCGCGTCCGGGTCTCCCTGGTCCTTGCTGCAGGGGCCAGCCGTGAACAGGTCCTGCTCCTGATCGCTGAGTATAACGATCCTCATAGGATCGACCGCGCCATGGAATTTGCCTGGCACTCGGCCCAGCAGCAGTTGCAGATGCTTCGCATCAAGGCCGACGAAGCCCGTCGCTTTCAGTTGCTGGCCAGTCACCTGCTGTTTCCCAACCAACTGTTGCGTGCACCCGCAGAACGGCTGGAAGAGAACCGCAAGGGTCAGGCAGGGCTGTGGCCGTACGCTATTTCCGGGGATCTCCCTCTTGTGCTGATTACTATCAGTGAGGTGCGGGAGATCGGCCTCGTCCGCCAAGTGCTGCAGGCCCATACCTATTGGCGCAGGCACGGCTTTGCCACGGATCTCGTTATCCTCAATGAAGAGGCGGAGAGTTATGAACGGCCTCTCCATGAACGGTTGGAGACGTTGATTCAGGCCCATTCCCTTGCCGTTGCGGTCGATCACGCGGGTGGCATCTTCCTGAAAAATGCGGCGCAGGTTCCAGAGGATGATCTCAAGCTGTTGAAGGCAGCTTCAAGCGTCGTGTTGGTGGCCGCCCGCGGTAATCTGGCCCAGCAATTAGGTCCACCGGTGGAGTCTCCTGAGACAAGGGAAAAGCTGCCGCAACAACCCGCAAAACGCGACCCCTCGGCCCCGTTGCCCTTTATGGAGTTGTCCTACTTTAACAGCCTTGGCGGTTTCACCCCGGATGGTCGTGAATATGCTATTTATCTCGGTCCCAAGACCAGCACACCGGCACCGTGGGTCAACGTCATGGCCAACCCGACTTTCGGTACGATGGTCAGCGAGACTGGATCTGGATTCACCTGGTACGGGAATAGTCAGCGCAACCGTTTGACCGGCTGGTCGAACGATCCGGTGCTGGACCCGGCCTCAGAGGCGTTGTATATCCGGGACGAGGAAAATGGGGTCTTCTGGTCGCCGACCGCTGCCCCGATCCGCGAAGAGAACGCCTATCGGGCCCGACATGGGGCAGGATATACGGTCTTCGAGCACAACAGTAACGGGATCGAACAGGAGTTGACCGTCTTTGTCCCGGTGGATGCAAACGGGGGCCAGCCGATCAAGCTGCAACGCCTCCGGCTCACCAACGCCTCGTCGAGAAAGCGTACCCTCACGGTCACCTATTATGTGGAACTGACGCTGGGCGAGAACCGTGAAACCTCGCAGATGCATGTCCTCACCCACTGGGATGAGGAAGCCGAGGCCTTGCTGGCACACAATCACTACCACCCTGAATACCCGAAACGAGTCACCTTTGTGGCGCTTACCCCCGAGGCCGAATCCTACAGTGGCGACCGGACCGCTTTTATCGGTCGCAACCGCACACTGGCCAACCCGGCAGCCATGGAATTGAGGCAACTGGCAGAGCGGACCGGAGCAGGTCTTGACCCGTGTGCAGTGCTGCGGGTGACCCTCGAACTGGGACCTTCTGAGCGACAGGAGATTGTCTGCATGTTGGGTCAGGCCGAATCTGCGGACCAAGCCAGAGAGTTGGTGCGCAGATATCGGGATGATCAGGCCTTTCCACAGGCACTTGACCAAACCACAGCCTGGTGGGATGAACTACTTGGCACGATTGAAGTGCATACCCCGGAACTGGCCGCGGATCTCCTGATCAACCGCTGGCTACAGTACCAGTCGTTGAGTTGCCGCATTTGGGGTCGTTCGGCATTTTACCAGTCCGGAGGCGCCTTTGGTTTCCGCGATCAGTTGCAGGATGTTCTGGCGTTCCTGTACTCCAAGCCTGAACTCGCGCGCGATCAGATCCTGTTGGCTGCCAGTCGCCAGTTCAAAGAGGGTGATGTCCAGCATTGGTGGCACCCGCCCAGTGGCGTTGGTATTCGCTCGCGGATCACCGATGATCTCCTCTGGCTGCCCTACGTGGTTGCGCAGTATGTCCGTACCACCGGCGATGTGTCGATACTGCACGCGGAAGTACCGTTCCTTAACGCGCCGCTGTTGGTCAATGATGTCCACGAACAATTCTCCATGCCTGAGATCACCTTTGAGCGGGCGTCCCTGTTTGAGCACTGCCGTCGCGCTGTCAACCGCGGCCTGACCATCGGGCCTCATGGCCTGCCTTTGATCGGTTCAGGAGACTGGAATGACGGCATGAACCTGGTGGGCGTTGGCGGGAAAGGCGAGAGTGTCTGGCTTGGCTGGTTCCTGTGCGACGTACTTCAGGGCATGGCGGAGCTTGCCGATCGCCTGGAAGAGCCCGAGGTACGCGATGGCTATCAGGCGGATCGAGAGGCCTTGAGACAACGGGTTGAACAGGCCGGCTGGGACGGGGAATGGTATTTACGAGGGACATTTGACGACGGTTCTCTGCTCGGCTCAGCAACCAGCATGGAGGCGAAGATCGATTCTCTGCCGCAATCGTGGGCAATCCTCACCGGTGCTGGTGATCCCGAGCGAGCGAATCAGGGCATGGAGTCGGCCTGGGAGAACCTTGTTCTTCAGGATGAAGGTGTGGTTCTGCTCTTTGCACCGCCTTTCGACCAATCAAAACCCTCACCCGGGTATATCAAGGGGTATCCACCCGGAGTGCGCGAGAATGGCGGCCAGTACACCCACGCTGCTTTGTGGATGGCCATGGCCTTGGCTCGCAAGGGCGATGGCGAAC
>JAVEYP010000213.1:0-4487 GCA_034003445.1 Desulfobulbus sp. | reverse complement strand
GTCCCCTGGTTCGTGGCTGTTGGAGTCTTTCGGGTCCTCGCCGCTCTTCCACCACTCGTCCTGAAGTTCGAAAAAGACCATCCCGGCAAAGTGGTCCTTGCCTTTGGCTGTGCGGATGTCCCGCCAGATCGACTTGAAAACCTTGGGTGCGTGCTCCACCTTGTGGCCGCCAAAGCCGGGGACCTCGGGTTTGGGCGCGATGGGCGAGGTGGACAGCCCCACCTGGGTGACGAGGATGGGTTGGGTCATCTCCGCGGCCAGTTGCTCCAGATAGCCCTGGTAGCTGGTGCCGGTGACTGAACCGGGCGGCGAGGTGCGCACGCCATTGGCATAGGTGTAGATGTTCATGCAGACCAGGTCGCCCATGTCGGGCAGGAAGATGTTCTCCGCGCTCACCTCCAGGTCGGGCCGATCAGCCACCGGGCCCACGTGGGTCCAGCTGGTGTGGCAGTAGAGGTGCCGCTGGCCATAGGTGCGCAACTCGTAATCCATGGCCCCGTCGACCAGCCGAGCCATGGCCACCTCAGCGGCGGTGCGGCCGGTGACGTGCAGGTGTTTGCCTGTGAAGTCGTGGCGTCCGGGGTGACGGATATTGGTCGCGGCAATGTTGTTTGCCTGCAGTTCGTCACCGATGGAGAAGAGCACCAGCCGGTCTGGTCGGCCGACTTTGTAGGTGTGATCAATGATCTCCTTGATCTCCTTCATGGTCCGCTCCTGGAAGCCCGGATCCAGAAAATCGGGTTCCCAGGGCCAGACAAAGACGTCTTGACCGTAGACCATGTTGGTGGTGTCCAGCGCGGTGAAGAAGTTAGCCGGCACCAGCCGCGGGAACACGTGGATGTAGCTGGTACCCAGTTTCTGCAGGAGTTTAAGATGGCCCGCGTAGCGGTTATCATTGGCCAGCGGTGCGCCGGACAGGGGCGTTTCCCCGGGCAGGTAGGGCGAGTAGCCCATGCCGCGGAAAAAGAGCGGCGCCTCTGGTTGGTGCAGATCAACCAGGGTGCGGCCGCGCACCACAAAGCGGCTGGGCTCGGGGGTTTTAGCGCTGATGGTGGAGGTCTTGACCGGTGGTGGTGGCGCGGCCGCATTTGCTTGCGCGGCCAGGAAAAAGACGAGGAGGAGGGCCAGGGCGAGGCTGTGGGATTTCATCGTTTCACAGGGGTTCGGGTTGAGGTGATACCGGCGCTGCTGGGACAGGGCAGTGCTGGACGGTTGGCCGGTGGGGCAGGGCCCTTATACCATAGTTGCGCGAGCGGCGTGCACGGAGAAAGCAGACGCGGGAGCCACCAAAGGAGAAAGACACCCTACCAGGTCGGGTTGTTTTTCCGGCCACCAACCACTGATTTCGTATCCGTTGACTTTCCCCCATGCTGGGCGTACTCTCGATTTTGCGACCCTGTTGGGCGCCGGCCAACCGGCCGTTTCACAAGGAGGAACAGCCATGCGATTTGTCATTATTGGCGGTGACGCGGCCGGCATGAGCGCAGCCAGCCGCGCCCGCCGAAACGACCCGGACCTTGAGATTACGGTACTTGAACAAGGGATGGACGTATCGTACAGCGCCTGCAACATTCCCTACAACATCGCTGACCCGACTCGCGAGCTGGACGATCTGGTGGTTCGCAGCGTTTCGACCTTCCGCGAAAAGCAGAACATTGACTTGCGCACCGGCCACCGAGTGGAGCGTATTGACCGCACTACGCGCATGGTCCACGGTCTCCGGACTGACGGTACTTCCTTTGCCGTGCCCTGGGATCGGCTGCTCATTGCCACCGGCGCCACCCCGAGGTGGCCCGCCGTGGAGGGGATAGGCCTGGAGGGCGTGTTCGTGGTCAAAAACCTGGACGACGGCCGGCGCATCAAGGAGCATCTGCGCGCGAGGCAGGCGACGCGGGCCGTGATTATCGGCATTGGCTACATCGCCCTGGAGATGACTGAGGCCCTGGTCGATTTGGGCTTGGAGGTGGACCTGATCAAGCCGCGGGCCGGGTTGTTGCCCTGGCTGCACGACGACCTGACCAAGCCGGTGCGCACACTGCTGGAGGCCCGCGGGGTCGGTCTCTACGACGGCCACCCGATTGACCGCATCGTTGCCAACGGCGACCGGCTGGCCGTGCATTCTGGTGATCTGGTGCTTGCCGCTGATCTGGTGATCGCGGCTATCGGCGTTACCCCATGCGCGGGACTTGCCCAGGAGGCTGGCCTGGAACTAAGCGTTGACGGTTCCATCAGCGCGGACCGCAGCCTGCGCACCACGGATGCAGACATCTTTGCGGCCGGCGACTGCGCGGACAGCTATCATGTGGTGACGGGCGCCAAGGCCTGGATTCCGCTTGCCCTGCGTGCCAACCGGGCCGGCTGGGCCGTGGCCGACAACGTCTGCGGTGGCCAGGTGGAGTTGCCGGGCGTGGCCGGCACTGCGGTGTTCAAGGTGTTCGAGATGCAGGTGGCGCGCACCGGCCTCACCTTGGAGGAGGCAGGCAAGGCGGGTTTTGATCCGGTGGAGGTGCACATCCGCGCCAGTTCACGGGCCGGGAATTATCCTGGTGCGCAACCGCTGGACGTGGCCATGGTCGGCGACCGGGCGAGCGGCCGCCTGCTCGGTGTCCAGCTGGCCGGCACGGACCAGGTGGCGCATCGCATCAACGCCGCGGCCGTGGCGCTCTTGGCCCAGATGCGCGTCGATGCGTTCAGCCAGAGCGATCTTGCCTATGCGCCGCCCTTTGGTCCGACCTGGGACCCGTTGCTGGTGGCGGCCAACCAGCTGATCAAAAAGCTGCCCGTCTGAGCGCAGCCTTGGCGGCCGCTGGTTCCTGCCACCGGCCGCCATTTCCTTTTAATACCCATCCCACCCGGTCTGGTCAGCGTGGCGGCTCTCGCCCGCTGCAGTGACCAGCACCGTCGCCGCACCCTCCAGCGGACACTTGTTCTCGCAAATACCGCAGCCAATGCACAGGCTGTCGACCACATACGGCTGGCGCACCGTCACCCGTTCTCCCTGGCTGTTGGCCACCACCGTTTCCCTGAACTTGACGGCCTTGTCCGGGGCCGGGCAGCCTTCTTTGCAGGCGATACGGTCCACCCTGTACGCCTGGGCAGGCACCGGTTGCTCCAATAGCTGTGCCGAGGTTCCTTAGGGCGACACGCTGCAACAGCTCCGGGTCGGGAGCGCCCGTCTCGGCTTCAGTCAATGGCGTAGTCGGTCAGCCTGCGGTAGAGCGTCTTGCGGCTGATGCCCAGGGTGTCCGCGGTCTTTTGGCGGTTGCCGCCGTGGAATTCGAGCATCTTCAGGACATGCTGGCGTTCCACCGAGGCAAGCGAGAGGGTCGCGCCATCGCTATTCTCCGCTGACTCGACCAGTTCGCGCGGCAGACAGCGCTCACTGATAATGCCGTTTTCGGCAAGAATGATGGAGCGTTCGATCACGTTGCGCAGCTCGCGGATGTTGCCCGGCCAGCTGTAGCGCAGCATGCAGGCCATGGCGTTGTCAACGATGCGGTAGCCGGTGGCGTTGTCCGGGCTGAGGGTGGTGAGAAAGTAGTCGACCAGCAGCGGCAAGTCCTCCTTGCGTTCCTTAAGGCAGGGGATCTGGATGGTGAAGGCGTTGATGCGGTGGAAGAAGGCCTCGTTGAACTGGCCCCGCTCCACCTCCTCGGCCAGGTGGCGGTTAGTGGCAAAGAGGAATCGAATGTTTGCGGTGCGCTCCTCTTTTTCGCCCACCCGTCGGTAGATGCCGGTCTCGAGTGCGCGCAGCAGCAAGCCCTGGACCTCCAGCGGCAATTCGCCGATCTCGTCGAGGAACAGGGTGGAATCGTGGGCAAAGGAGAGGAGCCCCTCGCGGGACTCGTTGGCCCCGGTGAACGAGCCCTTGACGTGGCCAAAGAGCTCGCTGCGGGCCAGTTCTTTTTGGAAGGAGGCGCAGTTTTTGATGACCATTCGGCTGCCGGCCAGGGGCGAGCGTTCGTGGATGAGGCGGGCAACCACGTCTTTACCCGTACCCGACTGGCCGGTGATGAGCACCGGAATGCGCGCCGGCGCGACCTTGTCGATAAGGAACTGGATGTCGTGCATGGCCTTAGAGTTGCCGATAAAACGGATCCCTTGCTGTTCGCTGCCGGCAGTGCGGCGGAGCATGGCGTTCTCCCGCGCCAGCGCCGCACGCTGGTGCGCCTTCTCCACCATCAGGTCGAGGCGGTCGAGGTTGAAGGGCTTGCGGACAAAGTCGTAGGCTCCAAGCTTCATGGCCTCCACAGCGATGTCCACATCGCCGTGGCCGGTCACCATGATCACCTCCACGTTGGGGATGGACTCGCGGGTGCGGATGAGCAGGCTGAGGTCGGTCACGTCCGGCAGCCGCAGGTCCATAATCACCACGTCAAACCAGTGGCTGCGCAGCTGAGCCAGGGCCTCTGCGCCGTCTGCGGCCTCATGACTCTCTCGGCTGGGCGAGGCGGGTTCTTTTTGCAGCGGGCGGCGGAGCGACTGCG
>JAVEYP010000212.1:0-4488 GCA_034003445.1 Desulfobulbus sp. | reverse complement strand
GCAGGCGCCTTGAAACGCAGGTAAGTCTCGGTCACTGGTAAGACAAAGCCCAACTGTTCAATGGCACTGTAGGGCAGGACCCAGGCGCGCATCATTTCTGTCCGGCCAATTTCGAAATAGCGCAAGTAGTTGGCGTTGTAGACCACGCCGGCCGCATCGGTATCACCGTAAATAACCCGGTACGAGACCGTGAAGATGGGTTCCACCAGACCAACGGAAAGCTTGCTCATTGGTTGTCCTCCTGTTCGACGAAGCGGCGGAAAAATGCGGCGCCTGAGGGTAGATCAAGGCCGTTGCGTCCCACTGCCGCCAGCACGTTGGCCTCGGTGTAGGCCAGCCCGGATGGGGCAGCTATACCGCGCGAGTCGTACAGAAACAGCGGTACCGGCCAGTCCTCATGGGTACGGCGATGGACCGGGGTGTAGTGGTCCATGGTCACCACCAGTCGGAACGGCTCGCCGCGCCGCGCCATCTCCATGGCAATTGGGGCAACGATCCGCTGATCAAAATCCTCGATGGCCTGAACCTTTTCCTGAACCAGTCCCTGATGGCCGGTTTCGTCCGGGGCCTCGACGTGGACGACCACGAAATCGTCCCGCTCGAGCACCTCAAGCGCGGCCTGCGCCTTGCCTTCGTAGTTGGTGTCGAGGTAGCCGGTGGCGCCTGGGACCTCGACCACGGCAAGGCCGCTGAGAACCCCAATACCCTTGAGCAGATCCACCGCGGAGATAAGGCCGCCATGCAGGTCGAACCGCTGCGCCAGGGTCTCCATAGCCGGCCGCTTGCCCTCGCCCCACAGCCAGAGGAAATTGGCCGTACGCTTGCCCTGGCGGGCCCGCTCCTGGTTGACCGGGTGATCGGCGAGGATGGTCGGCGCCCGTTCGAAAAGCTCGCGGAAGGCGGGCACTGTCAGATACGCCTGGAAGAAGTCCGTCACGTCCTGGTCCGAGTAATCGTGGGGTGGCACGGACGTGAAGTCCGGGGGCAGGTCGTCGCTGAAAACCAAGAGGTGGCGATAGCTGATGCCGGGATGCAGAGTCAACCGGTCCGTGCCGCAGGCCGCCTGCAGGGCCTCGATCAGCTGCCGGCTTTCTGGGGTGCTGATGTGGTCGCTGCTGTAGTCTATCATGGTCAGCCGGCCATCATCGTCACGCTCCACATGCACCAGGTTGCAGCGGAAGGCAGTGGCGCTGCCGATCTCCACCCCCATGCTCGCCGCCTCAAGCGGCGCCCGGCCGGCATAGCAGAGCTCCGGCTCGTAGCCGAGCAGGGACAGGTTGGCCACGTCGCTGCCGGGCGGGTACCCGTGCGGGACGGTGCGCACCCGCAGCATCTCGGCCTGTCGGGCCAACCGGTCCATGGCTGGGGTCGCGGCCGCCTCGAGCGGCGTCCGGTTGCCGAGGGACGGGATGGGCACATCGCCCATGCCGTCACCAATGAGAAGGATGTATTTCATATCCACTGCCCGGCCCGCCTCGGGTTCACTCCTCTTCCAGGATGCGAATCTTGACCACCGGCGCGGCCATGGCCTCCAGGCGGCTGATCTCGTCGAGGGCAGAGCTCACCGCGGATTCTTTGGCGCTGTGGGTGACGAGCACTAACGGCACGGCGCCGCTCTCCTTCCGCCCTTTCTGGATGACCGATTCGATGCTGATGTCGTGCCGACTCAGGATACCGGCAATGGCCGCCAGCACGCCGGGCTGGTCAAGGACGGTGAAGCGGAAGTAATACGGTCCGTACAACTCCTCCATCGGGGTGATGGTTCGGGTGCGCATCGACTCGGGCAGATAGGCCAGGCTGGGCACCCGGCCGACGCAGTTGTTGCGGATGTTGCGGGCGATGTCGACCACGTCGGCGGCCACCGCGCTGCCGGTGGGAACGGAACCGGCGCCAAGACCGTAGAAGAGAACATTGCCGACCATGTCGCCGTGGAAGTGGATGGCGTTGAAGGCCCCGTTGATCGAGGCCAGCAGGTGGTTCTCCGGGACCATGGTCGGGTGCACTCGGGCTTCAACGTGTTCACCGTGGTTGCGGCTGATGGCGAGCAGCTTGATGCGGCAACCGAACTCGCGAGCCAGTTCGATATCCATGGGTTCGATGCTCGAAATGCCCTCAATAGAGATCTCGTTGTGGGTGATGTGCATGCCGTAGGCCATGGACATGAGGATGGCCAGCTTGTGGGCCGTATCAATACCCTCGATGTCATACCTCGGATCAGCCTCAGCAAATCCTAACTGTTGCGCCTCTTTGAGCGCCTCGGCGAATTCCATGGACTCGTCGGTCATGCGGGTCAGGATATAGTTGGCTGTGCCGTTCATGATGCCCATGATGGACAGGATGCGGTTGGCCACCAGCCCCTCTTTAAGGGACTTGATCACCGGGATGCCGCCGCCAACGCTGGCCTCAAAGCCGACCTCAACGCCTTTAGCGGCCGCAGCAGCGAAGATGTCCCGCCCCTCCTGGGAAAGCAGCGCCTTGTTGGCCGTGACCACGTGCTTGCCGGCCTGGATTGCTTGCAGGACAAAGGTCTTGGCCGGCTCGATGCCACCGATCAGCTCAGCGATGATGTCGATTTCGGGATCACGGATCAGGTCCATGGCGTCCTGGGTGAGCGGGATACCGCTGAACCGTTCCGGCAGCGCGACGCCACCGTGGTCGGCGATGCCGGCCAGCCGGATAGACATTCCGGTACGCTTGACCAGTCGCTCCTGCTGGGTCAGCAGCACTTCCGCCAAGCCCTTGCCCACCGTGCCAAAACCGATTATGCCCACTCGGATCTCGTTCATCACCTGTTGCCACCTGCAGAGAAGAGGTTGGGAAACTGTTCGCGTCCGGCGCGTTTTCTACCCTCTTTCCAGCGTGATGTCAAAACGTATGCAGCCACTTGCCGGCAAGCTCCTGGAACAAGGCACTTTCCGCCGACTCATCACTCCCACTGATCCTCATCATCATTTTCCATGGCAGGTTCAAACAAGGTACGGTATAGTCACGGGCTTAATGAGCGAGGATTCATTTCCTGTCGCTCTCTTTTTGTCAAGCGTATGCACCTGTTGCTCAATCACTTTCGCAATCACCCATGGAGGAAGCCCGCATGAATATCCTTACTTTCGGTCCGAACGGTAGCGGCAAAGGCACTCAAGGCGCCATCATCAAGGAGAAATACGGCATCGATCATATCGAGTCCGGCGCCATTTTCCGCGAGCACATTAAGGGCGGCACCGAACTGGGCAAGAAAGCCAAGGCCTATATCGACCGCGGCGACCTGGTGCCCGACGACATCACCATCCCGATGGTGCTGGAGACCCTGGGCAAGTCCAAGGAGAAAGGCTGGCTGCTGGACGGCTTCCCGCGCTCGCTGGCGCAGGCCGAGGCCCTTGATAAAGCCCTCAAGAACGCCGGCATGAAGCTTGATTATGTGATCGAACTCGTCCTTGATCGTGACATCGCCAAAGAACGCATCATGGGCCGCCGCCTCTGCGCCAACGACAATAACCATCCCAACCACATCGCCTTTGAGGCCATCAAGCCGGTCGAGAAGGACGGCAAGTTGGTCTGCCGGGTGTGCGGCGGGGAGCTTTCCACGCGAGCCGACGACCAGGACGAAGAGGCCATCAACAAGCGTCACAATATCTATTATGATGAAACGACCGGCACCATGGCCGCGGTGAACTTCTTCAAGAATCTGCCCGGCACCTCGATCATCAGCGTGGACGGCTCCAAAAACATCAAGGAAGTCTCAGAACTGATCCTCAAGGAACTACCGTAAACGAACCGACGTCCCTGTTCCTGACAAACGTTTCCGTGCCCCCGGGTTCGGAAACGTTTTTTTGTTTGCCTCACAGCCCTTTTCCTTTATGGTTGTGCCCATGAAAATGCTCGTCTCGACCAATCTAGCCCAATCCATCATGGCCAAAGAGGCCTTTGCCCGCGAGTCTACCGACGATCTCCTCCGTCTTGCTGACTGGATCCGGGAGACCTTCGAGAATGGCGGCAAACTGCTCATCTTCGGCAACGGCGGCAGCGCTGCCGATGCCCAGCATCTGGCAGCCGAATTCGTCAACCGCTTTCTCATCAACCGCAGGCCATTGCCGGCCCTGGCCCTGACCACCGATAGTTCTGTGCTGACCTCTATCGGCAACGATTTCTCCTACGACCTGGTGTTTGTTAAACAGGTGCAGGCCCTGGGTAAACCCGAGGACCTGGCGCTGGGCATCTCGACCTCCGGCACCTCGGTCAACGTGGTCAACGCCTTACAAGTGGCCCGAGAGATCGGTATGCGGACCGCGGCGCTCACTGGCGGCACCGCCCGCCCGGGCGGCGACCTAGTCGGCGTCTGCGATCTGGTGCTCAACGTGCCGGCAGACGCCACCCCACACATCCAGGAAACCCACCTGTGGATCGAGCACCTGCTCTGCGAGATTGTTGAAAAGCAGATGTTCGGGTCCGCCTGAATTCTATCGTTCCCGCCGCCCCGATTTTACCATGACC
>JAVEYP010000211.1:0-4527 GCA_034003445.1 Desulfobulbus sp. | reverse complement strand
TTTGCCAGCCACCACCTCTATTACGGTATCGTGGTCTCCCCAGATGGGCAGCCCCTTGACGAGGCGCTGGCCGTGCACATGCACGCCCCCCACACCTACCCTGGCGAAGACGTGGTCGAACTCCACTGCCACGGCGCCTTCGTAGTTCTCCAGGAGGTACTGCGCCGCGTACTCGCCCTCGGCGCCCGTCCTGCTGAACAGGGCGAGTTCACCAAAAGGGCTTTTCTCGCCGGCCGCATCGACCTGACCCAGGCCGAGGCTGTCATGGACCTTCTGCAGGCGCAGACGGCCAGGTCCGCGCGCCTCGCCGTCAACCAGCTACAGGGGCAACTGGCCGACATGCTGGCGGCCATCCGCGATGAACTGGTCACCCTGCTGGCGCTGCTGGAGGTAGCTATCGATTTTCCGGACGAGGATGTCGAGATTTTTCAGCCCGAGGAGACGGCAGTGCGGTTGCACGACAGGGTCGTGGCTCCGCTGGAGCGGCTTATTGCTATGTCCGAGCACGGGCGGATAATCCGCGAGGGCGTCAAGGTCGTCATCGCAGGCCGGCCCAATGTCGGCAAGTCGAGCCTGCTTAATGCCCTGCTTCAAGAGGAACGGGCCCTCGTGACCGCCTTAGCCGGGACAACCCGGGACACCATTGAGGAATCCATCAGTATCCGCGGCATCCCGGTGCAACTTGTCGACACCGCCGGCATTCGTGCCCACGAAGACCCGTTGGAGGCGATGGGCATAGAGCGGGCCCAGCAGAAATGCCGGGAGGCGGACCTGATCCTGTTCGTCATCGACGCACGCGCGGGTCTGACCGAGCCGGACCAGGAACTCTACACCATGGTCCGCGGGCAGCCGCATGTGGTTGTCGTGAATAAACGCGAACTGATTGCTGAAGAGGGGTGGGAAGAGTTTACGCAAGCCTTTCCGCTCGCTCGCGTGGTGACCGTTTCGGCACGTGAGCGTCTCGGTCTGGAGGATCTCGAGGACGCGGTCTGTCGAATGGTGCTTGGTGACGGGAGCGAACTCGCCGAGCAGATGACCTGCGCCCCAAACGTTCGCCATCGGGCCATACTCGAAAAGGCGTTGGCCGCCTGCCGCCGTTTTGGTGAGGCGCTAGGAGCGGGTGCGCCAGTGGATCTGCTCGCGGTGGAAGTGCAATCGGCCTTGGACGAATTGGGTGATCTGGTCGGCTTGATCACACCGGAGGATGTGCTGGACGCCATTTTCAGTCGCTTCTGCATCGGCAAGTGAGGCTCGCCGATGGGAGAGCGGTATACGGGCCGGTCAGCGTGAAGCGCGTTTGACACTTTTGGGCAGATCGGCGACGCGAACATAGCGCATCGGGTCTACGGGTTTGCCCTTGTGATGGATTTCGTAGTGCAGGTGCGAACCGGTGCTCCGCCCAGTGCTACCGATCAGGCCGACCTTCTCACCCTGATCGACACGGTCGCCGCGTTTGACAAGGCGTTTGCTCAGGTGGGCGAACAGGGTATCGAAGCCGTTACCGTGACCCACTCGGATAAACTCGCCGTAATCCGACGCGTACCCGGATTCCTTTACCCAGCCGCTCCCGGTCGCCACCACCGGGTCCCCGGTTTTACCCCGGAAATCAAGCCCGCTATGGAACGCCTTTTTCCGATTGAACGGGTCGGTACGATGGCCAAACAGGGAACTGATTTCGGTGGGCACCGGTCTGCCCAGGGGTAGGTTTTCCAGCGTGTCAAGGTATTGCTCGAATTCCTTTCCCAGCTTTTCCCTATCAGGCCTCGGAGATGAGGCAATGAACAGACCACCGCTGTGTTTCGGGTCGTTCATGACCTTGACCTCCACGCTCTCCCGTTTAATGAACGAGTTGAGCGCCTGAGTCCGCTCGTCCAGGCGGGCCGTCCTGACCGTCATCAGTTCCTGCTGCTTCTTTTTCAGATCACTGATCTGCTCTTCGTACTGACGAACCAGTTGGCTTCTGCGCTGCGACCGGCTGGCCAGTTCCTGACGTGCAGTGTGGAGTTGGTGCTTGAGGGCCTCGATTTGGTTGTGGAGGGCGACGGTGGCTTGGGGTGAGTTTTGCTGTAGGCGGGCACTGAGGTGGTCAACCTGTCGCAGTAGATCTTGATTGACGGAATAGTATTTTGCGGTGAGGAAGGTGCCGGCGGTGAGCAGCACCGCCACGGTTGCCGCGGTGATGAAGGTGTTTCTTAGCGTGTGTCGGTGCAGGACAATGGTCTCCAGGTCGCCGCCGTCACTAGCGTCATGGAATTGCGGTTTGTTGGATGTCATAAGGAAAATATTCTTCTTCGTGGGCACAGTCTGGAACCCGGCTAGGACCTTAGCAGGATCCTGTACCAGTGTATGACTCGCCACGTTCTTGTTCTTATCGATTAAGCAAAACGGTTGAATTCAAAAATAAACGTTTGCATCTCCAATTGTTTTCCGAAAATTCTGTTTTTTATAACCAGGGAAGACGAATAATGCAAGTAGAAGGGTGACTGCGAGGGGGCGAGGGACGGTCCGAAAAAGAGCCCCCCCATTGGCTGAACACCTGCAGGTGTTCAGCCAATGGGGGGCAGGCAGACTCGTCGCACTCGGAATGCGGGCGTGACGATTGGGCGGTGGTTACTTCTTGAAACTCTCGGTGAACAATGTTGCGATAGCGGCGATACCGTCGTCGCTGAGGTAGCGAGTACCTGAACCGACAATGGTATTGTAGCAGATGCGGGGTTCGTCCTCCTGCCTGGCGCCATCCTTCCAGGTGAACCAGTGGCAGCGATGCTGGTCGTAGACGTGCAATGGCCGGTTAAACAACTTGGCCAGTTCGACGGCCCAACCGGTACCGCCCTTGACGGAATTGTCTTCAAGGATGGTGCCGATCACGAACACTTGGTGGCCTTTGTTGACCATGTGGAAAATGGTCTGCAGGATCCGGCGAATTTTCTCAGTTTCATAGTAGGTCCGGTTCATCATTCGGGACGCCAGTTCCATACTGATGTCACCTCGCTGCAGTTCCTCCTCGCTGAGCAACACCGCACCGCGGTCGCGGTTGAGCCGGTGCCCTTCGAAGGTGAAGATAACTTCCTTGATACCGTATTTTTCGGCGTTTTCACCGAAAGCGGTCTCTGCTCCCTTCAGACCGCCGTGGTATAGCGTACAATCGTGTGCGTTCATGGGCAAATAACCTGTTGTGTGGTGTAGTGAGGGTAAGGCCGCCTGGGAAAGACAGAGGCAGCGTTCAACGAGGGTGGGCAGCTATTTCTCCGCGCTAAAGAACACCCGGCGGGGTGCCGGATACCCTTCTACAGTATACAGCGGGTTGTCCTTGTCAATGAAATCTTCGTAGGATTCATACTGCATCCAGTCAGTCCGCCGCTGCTCTGAGTCGCTCATAGCGTGCTCGCAGAAGAGCCGTACCGCCCTGAATCCGGACCGGGTCAGCCAGTTGCGCAGGCAACTGGCTGACGGCACGAACCAGGTACCGGGCACCTTGGCATAGGTCCGTTCGGGAAATAGAGCCACCGGTTCCTTGGCGGGGATGGCCTGGGACTCGAGAATCAGTTGTCCGCCTGGGACCAGGGCGGCGTGAAGGTCGCGCAGGGTCTCCAGCGGCGACGGCCGGTGGTAGAGGATCCCGAGGCAAAAAATAACGTCAAAGCAGCCGGGGAACAGGGGCAGATGCTCGATACCGAGCAGTTCGGTGTGCAGTGCATTCAGGTCGGCGAAGCTGTTCAGGGTGCGGAAGGTGTAGTAGTGCTGCACGTACGGTTCAAAGCCAAGCACGAACGACGGCCGGTGCGCGGCCATGCGGAACATGTAGTAGCCGTTGTTGCTGCCGATGTCGGCCACGACCCGGCCCGCCAGTTCCGGTAGTTCGGGCAGGATGCGGTTCCATTTTTTTTCGCTGCGCCATTCAGCGTCAATGTCGATGCCGAACACCGAGAAGGGCCCCTTGCGCCACGGCATAAAAGCGCGGAGGACATTGTGCACCTGCTGCTGTTCGGGTGGCGTTAGGTCTGCGGGCGAGCCGATGCGGACTACGTCTCCCGAGAAATCGCAGGAGGTGGCGCGCAGGTGGCGGATTGACTGCCAGGGCTCGCGGAAGCGGAGAAACCCCTTCTTGGCCTGTCCCACCCAGGCCGTTTTGGTCTCGAGGATCCTTCGCAGCTCGTCCCGGTCGGCAAGTGGAAAGCGTTCACAGAGGTCCATGATAACCTTTCTTGAGGGCAACGAGAGAGAGGAAATTGAACCATTTGAAAAAGATCTCGACTTCAGCGAACCCGGCCCTACCGAGCATGGTGATGTTTTCGTCGGCAGAGAAAGGGACGAGCACGTTCTCCAGCGCCTCACGCTTGGCGGAGATCTCCAACTCCGAGTAGCCTTTGCAACGCTTGAAGGCGTGGTAGACGTCGATAAAGTTGCGGTTGAGCCGGCCGGAATGGGAGATCGATTTTACGCTGAGGATGAGCAGCCCGTCCGGCGGCAAGGCGGCATAAAGGCGTTCGACAAAGGCAGGCCGGGCCATGGGGCGGAGGAACTGCT
>JAVEYP010000210.1:0-4530 GCA_034003445.1 Desulfobulbus sp. | reverse complement strand
TTTTTCATGTCGTCGTTCAAGGCCACCACCATGGCCGCCCGGTCGACATGGGCACGCTGGTAGGTCGAGGAGTCGTCCAATTCGCCGACCAGCACCCGATAGCCTTGGTCCACCAGTTCGAGCGCCTGCTGCACCTCCGGGACAAGAATGACGTAGGCGTGGCCATACTGGCGCAGCCGCCCCACGAGAGCGATGGCGATGGGATCCCAGCAGGTAATGAGCACGTGGCGGACCAACTCGGGTGGCAGACTGCGCGGCACCCGCGACTTATTCTGCGCCTCAAGCCAGGGCGCGTAGAAAAACTTGATGAAGGTGAACGGCAACATGACCAGTAACAAGATAATGCCGCTGACCAGCACGATGATGGTGAATAGCCGCCCCGCGTCGCTGTTGAAGGTGATGTCACCGAAGCCTAGGGTGGACATCACTGTGAGCGTCCAATAGAAGCCGGTAACCGTCGAGTAATCACGGCCCTCTTGGTCCATGATTACGTGGAAGATGAAGCTGTAGATGACCACCAGGACGATGAGAAACAGGGTGAACTTGGCCAGCGCACCGACGTTTCGGCGCGCCCGCCCGTCCTGGAGCAGGTAGAACAGCTGCGAAGGCAGGAATTTCATCGTTGTCGTTTCCGGGCTGATGACAACAGGACCGTGGCCACCGGTTGCGGGCGGGATGGGGACAGCGCGCGCAGGCAGCCGTTCATCGCAGGAACAGATCGTTGTCGAGGACGAGTGAACTGAGGGTAGCCATGCCCACCAGTTCGCCATGCTCCTCCACCGGCGCCCGTCGCATACCCGCCCGGTGGAGCAGACGGGCGATGTAGCGGATGTCCATATCGGCTGGCTTGGTCATGATCTCGTAGATCATTGACCTCCTCGGACCGTTTGTCCGGGATGAGCACACCGTTGATAATGTCCTGCACCGAGAGGATGCCCCAGGCGTCCTCCGGATACCGTTTGTTGACCGGCAGGCAGCGCACTTGCCCCTCCCGCATCCTGGCCTCGGCCTCGCGGGCGGTGGCCATGCCGTCGATGGAAACGATACGGGTGCTCATCACATCCCGCTCGCGGACAATGGATTCTACGCGTCGTGTCATGGTCGCTTTCCCGATAATGGAACAGGGTGGATGGCCCCCGGCATGGCTGGCGACCGTCCCCTCCATACCCTAGAAATATTGCGAACGCACCTCTTCCTTAAACCGTTTGAGCTGGCTTTTCAGCCCGCCGTCGGCGGCGATGTCGGCTGCCTCACGGGCAGCGGCTTGCGGATGACGATCAGTTGAAAAAAGGCGATGACCGCGACGATGGGCGCCAGGTCCATGCAGGCGGAACGAATCTTGCCGCTCGTGTAGACGGCGTGGGCCACGAGAAAATCGACTGGTTTCATCGCCTCGGCAAGGGTGGCGGCAAGCAATCGGCGGCAGCCCAAGTCGTGACCCGGATGCCTGGAATGATTTCCATTTTATCCGCCGAAGGACCTTTTGCAAGCACTACGCACGCAACGACAATACATTGAACTTGCAGCCAATCCCCACCAAAGGCACACCCTTCCCGGCCGGCACCGGAGGTAGCTGGGGACGGCCCCACGTGTCGGCCGGCCCCGCCGGCCGACACGGAAAAAGGTTGCCCCCCCGGCCGATCACTGCTTTATTCCCCGCTACAGGCCGTTCGCCAGACACCGCGGCGTTCGGCGCACACGGAGGTCCATGATTTCCATCAACACCATCCTGTTTCTCACCGCTATCCTGCTGCTGCTTGGTATCGGTTCGAGCAAATTCTCGGCACGCATCGGCATGCCCATGCTGGTGCTGTTCCTTGGCGTCGGTATGCTTGCCGGCTCCGAAGGGCTCGGCGGCATCGCCTTTGAGGACTACCGCCTAGCCAACAGCATCGGCAGCGTTGCCTTGGCGCTCATTCTCTTTGACGGTGGCCTGCGTACCTCGATGTGGTCAGTGCGCGCGGCCTGGAGGGCGGCCCTCAGCCTGGCCACCCTAGGCGTGGTGCTCACCTCGCTGCTGACTGGGCTGGCCGCCGCCCTGATACTCGACATGCCGCTGTTACACGGCCTCCTTCTCGGGGCGATCGTCGGCTCCACCGACGCTGCAGCGGTGTTCTCGGTCCTGCGTACCAGCGGCATGCGGCTCTCCCGGCGGCTCACCGCCACTCTGGAGGTGGAGAGCGGCTCCAACGACCCGATGGCTATCTTCCTCACCGTCGCCCTCATCGGCCTGATTACGGGCACCGCCGACTCGGCGTCCGAACTCAGCCTCCTCTTTCTGCTCCAGTTCAGCGTCGGTTCGGTAACAGGAGTGGGCATTGGCCTCATCGCCACCTGGGCGGTCAACCGCATCAACCTCGACTATCCCGGCCTCTACCCGGTGCTCGTGCTCGCCTTTGGCCTGCTCGCTTACGGCCTGGCGGCAGTGCTCGGCGGCAGCGGCTTCCTCGCCGTCTACCTTGCCGGCATCGTACTTGGCAACAGCTCGCTTGTGTACCGCAACGGCATCCTCCTCTTCCACGACGCGGCCGCCTGGCTGGGGCAGATCGTGCTGTTCGTCATGCTTGGCATGCTCAGTTTTCCCAGCCGACTGGCCGAGGTGGCGGTAGACGGCCTGCTCATTGCTTTGGCCCTGACCTTTATCGCCCGGCCACTCACGGTGGCCATCTGCACCCTACCCTTCAAATTCAACCTGCGAGAGACAACCTTCCTCTCCTGGGTGGGGCTGAAGGGGGCGGTCCCTGTCACCCTGGCCACCTTTCCACTGCTGGCCGGGGTCGAGAATGGCACCCTCATCTTCAACGTGGTCTTCTTTGTCGTGCTCGTCTCAGCGGTCACCCAGGGCTGGAGCCTGCCGCTGGTGGCGCGCTGGTTGCGTCTGGGGACACGCTCCGCCTCGATCGCACCGGTGACCGTAGAAATCAACGCCCTGCGCCACGTGGATGGCGAGATCGTCGAGTATCTGGTGGCACCGAACGCTAACGTAGCCGGCCGGACGCTGCGCGATCTCGCCCTGCCCTATGAGGTCACCATCACCCTGGTGGTCCGCGGCAAGGAGGTGCTCATGCCGCGCGGTCGCACCGTGCTCGCACCCGGCGACCGGGTGTTCGTGGCCATGCGCCGGTGGATCAAGCCGCTTATGGACTGTCTGTTCGATGCCAGCGCCGACCCGGTAATGCTCGCCCCCGGCCAGGAAATTGTTTTTCGCGCCGACCACACCGCCGGCCAACTCTGCGGCTTCTTCTCCCTAGCCTGCCCGCGCGACATGCAGCAGACGCTCGGCGCGTTGCTTGAGGAAACGGCCAGCCAGCCAATCCGTCTTGGCCCTTTCCTGGTCCGTCCCGGCGCAGACGAAGGTCTGGTGACCCTCGCCTTTGCCCCGGAAACAGCGGCCCCAGCCACCTTTCCGGCCGGACGCGTGCCCATCACCGACGACTAGACCACCACCCGCAACCACCCGTTCCGCCGTTCCCCCAAACGGCGTTCCTTCTGCCAAGGAGCCTGCTATGCACAGTTTCCGCAACATCCTCTACGCCAGCACCGGCATAGGCGAAGACACCGAAGGCCTGAAACAGGCCCTCAGCCTGGCCCGCGCCAATCAAGCGGTCCTCAAATCTCTGCTCGTTTACCCAGAATTGCCACGAAGTCACGAGATGTACCAGGATAAATACCGAGAATTTATGCTCGACCAGATGGAAGCCGCCATCCGCCAGGCCCGCGCCAGCCTGCGCCTAGGCGACAACGAGCCTCCGGTCACGGTCGAGTTAGACGCCGGCAGCGACCCACCGGCGGTGCGCATGATCCGCTACGCCCTGCGCGAGACACACGGCCTGCTCATCAAAGAGACCGAACCCATTGAGGGCGGTGTCGGCTTCACCTCCCTGGACATGACCCTGCTGCGCAACTGCCCTTGCCCGGTGTGGCTGGCCCGGCCAATCAGCCGGCCGCGCACGGAGATTCGCGTGGCCGTGGCGGTCAGCACTGATAACCGCGAACAATCCGAGCAGGACCTGGCCCTGCGGCTGCTCACCCTGGGCCGCTCGTTGGCCGACACCTGCGACAGCGAATTGACCATCGTCTCCTGCTGGGATTTCGAGTTCGAACGGTTTTTACGCAGCAATACTCGCGTGGAAATCCCGGTCGACACCATGCAGAACACCATTCAGAACGCCCAGGCCGCGCACCAGGCGGAACTCGGCCGTCTGATCGAGGAGTCCGGCATTGACGGCCGCTATCACGTGCACCGGATGAAGGGTCTCCCCGAGAAAATGATCCCACTATTTGTTCGCAGTCGCAAGATCGACATCCTGGTGATGGGTACGGTGGCGCGCACCGGTATCTTCGGCTACCTCATGGGCAACACTGCGGAAAACATCATGCACGAACTCCCCTGTGCCCTGCTGGCGATCAAGCCGGGCGGCTTCATCTCACCGGTCAAGGCCTACTAGCGAGGGAGGGCGGCACGTCGGGTACCCGCCAGAAGGGAGAGCAACCGGAAAGGTGCAGGGGGCCGAACACACCACTGCCTCG
>JAVEYP010000209.1:0-4540 GCA_034003445.1 Desulfobulbus sp. | reverse complement strand
GTTGGCATATCAGAGTCTGACGTGGAGAAACTGCCGGACTCGGTCGCAGATACGATGCTGCGACTGACGAGTAACTCGATTCACGATGAGCATAAGTGGGGTGTGTCTGAGGCTTACTCGAGGTGCTACTTGGTGTGGTCACGAAAGGCGACGGCCCCGGCAACCACGCGACGCGCCTCGCCCTTGGGCAGCGCGCCCGTGGCGATTTGGCGATAGGACCGGCACAAGATGGCGCCATCCGGGTTAAAGATAACCCAGCCGCCTTTCACTTTGCCACGGGAGCAGCACGACCGGGGCGACGACGATCAACCCGACGGACACGATCTGGCGGCCGGATAGCAAAACGAAAAAAGCCACTTAGCAAAAAGATTGCTAAGTGACTATTTTTACTGGTGAACGAGGCGGGATTCGAACCCGCGACCTTTGGCTTCGGAGGCCAACGCTCTATCCAGCTGAGCTACCCGTCCATGGGAAAGTGCAGCTTTTCATACCATAGAATGGAGTCGGTTTCCAGTCGAATGTGACCTGCGCGTGTGCCCGCGGTGGGGCAAGACTGATCAGCGGGCCGATCGGTTCGTTGCTTAGGCTCTGCAGGCGATCAGGGGATAAGAGAGCAGGATGTCGGTCTGCAGCGAGATTTTCTCGCTCACCTGGGTGGTTAGTTGTTGCTTGGAGCGTCTCGTGGCCCCAGTGGGTGCGGTTCGGCTCACCCGTTGCGCTGGGCTAGTTCGGTCATGTATTCCTCCCATTCCACTGGCAGGGAGGACCTCTTGCGGGTGTTGCACCCCTTGCAGCAGGGCACGATGTTGTCCTTGCTGGAGCGGCCGCCTCTGCCTAGCGGGATGACGTGGTCCATGGTCAGATTTTTGAATCCCACGAGGCGGCTGCAGTACCAGCAGGTGCCACTGGCAGTCTTCTGTTGCCACCAGCGGGTGCGTCGCAGTTCTCGCGCCTTGTTCTTCTCGGCGCGAATGACGGCCTCGTCGATGGCACCCAGGCTGGAGTAATCACGACTCATGCGCAGCCCTCATCGATGAGCAGTTGGCGCGCGCGGCCCACTAGGTAAAGCGAGCCGGCAACGCAGATCAGGTCGTCCGGGGTGCTGCCACCTGCGGCTAAGGTCAGGGCCTCTTCGACCGTGGTGGTGCAGACGGCGCGGTGGTGCAGATCGGGTGGCAGCTGCGCTAGCAGCGCTTGCGGTGCGGCCGAGCGGACCGTTTCGGCCTGGGTGAAGAGGATCCGGTCGGTCAGTGGCAGGAGGGCAAGTAAACCCGGGGCGATGTCCTTGTCCGCCATGGTGCCCCAGACGAGCAACAGCCGCTGGCGAGGCCAGCCGCGAGCGAGCGCGTGAACCAGGGATTGAACGCCCGCCAGGTTGTGCGCTCCGTCGAGCAGGAAGCGGCGAGTGAGGCCGCCAACCGTGGCGGTCAGCCCCTCCATCCGGCCGGGCCAACGTACTTGGGCAAGCCCGGCTGGCACCGCGGGGAAGGCTCGGGGAAAGTGGTCTTTGAGTAGTTCCAGCGCGGCCAGGGCCAGTGCCGTGTTCACCGCCTGGTGGGTCCCGGCCAGGGCGAGCTGTAGACCCTTGCGAGTCGGACCGTTAATGGGCCGATAGGCAAAGCGGCCGCCACCCTGCAGGCTGCCGGTAAAGTCGCGACCGTGCAGGAAGAGTCGGCTGCCGCAGTCCTGACACCGGGCGGCGATTACCGGCAGTGCCCCGGGTTCGCGGCCCGAGCAGACCACCGGGACGCCAGGCTTGACGATGCCCGCCTTTTCCTTGGCAATGGCCGCAATGGCCGTGCCCAGATGCTGCTCGTGGTCGCGACTGATGTCGGTGATAATGCTCACCAACGGCGTGACCACGTTGGTGGCGTCCAGCCGGCCGCCCATGCCGGTTTCGAGGATGGCCGCGTCCACCCGCTCCCCGGCGAACCAGAGGAGCGCCATGAGGGTGGCGGCCTCGAAGTAGGTGGGCTGGCGGCTACCGAGAACGCTACGCAGGCACTCGACCAGGGCGGCGAACCGGGATTCGCTGATACATTCGCCGTTCAGCCGGAACCGTTCTCGCACGCAGCTGAGGTGTGGTGAGGAGTAGAAGCCGGTGCAATAGCCGGCCGTGTCGAGGATAGCCGAAAGCGTCGCGCCCACCGAGCCCTTGCCATTGGTGCCGGCAATGTGCAGGACCGGCAGGCCACGTTCCGGGTTACCCAGATCAACGAGCAGTTCACGGGTGGTGTCCAGACCAAGCTTGATCTTGAACTGCTGCAGGCCGTCCAGCCAAGCAGCGGCCTCCGCAAAGGAGAGGGCAGGGCTCATCCGACGATTTCCAGTCGGGCATAGTCGAGGTGGAGGATCTTGCTGCCATGGCGGTCAAACAGCACCTCCACCCGCCGTATCCCGGGCAGGCTGGCCACCCGGCCGAGGCCAAAGAAGGCGTGGCTGACGCGCATGCCCTCTACGTATTCGGCTTGGCCTGCATCGATCGATTTGCGAGGTTTGGGCAACGGCAGGTCCATCGGGTAATCGCTGGTGAGTGGCGCGGTGACCACGCAGGCGCGCTCCGCCCGGTTGTACAGGCCCGGGCTGATCTCGCGCAGAAAGGGCGACATGGCGCAGCGCAGGTGCTGCCGGTCCGGAGTGAACAGTTCCTTGGGGTAGGTGAGGTACAGTTCCCTTTTGGCACGGGTGGCAGCCACGTAGAGCAGGCGGCGCTCTTCCTCCCACTGCTCGCCCGGCTGGGTGTTCGGGTGGGGGAAGCGGCCCTCGGCCAGGCCGATCGCGAACACTGTGTCCCACTCCAGCCCCTTGGCCGAGTGAATGGTGGACAGGATCAGCCGCTGTTCATCCTCTCCGCCGATGGCGTTTGCTGCGCTCACGTCTGGCGGGTCCAGGGCCGTATCGTCGACAAAGGCCTGCAGGTCGCCGTAGCCGCTGATCAAGACGCGCACCTGGTCGAGCTCCTTGCGCCGCCGGGGGTAGTCGTCGTAGTACATCTTCTCGAATATCGGCTCGTAGTAGCCCATGACCAGGTCGAACTGGTCCGTGGGCGACTGGTCGGGCAGGCCGAGCCGCCGCAGGATGTCGGTGAGTCCGTCAAACTGTGTCTTCCAGGAGGGCGCCGGCCGGTAGCTTGCGAGTGCGGTCAGCGGGTCGTCGGTGTCGCGGATGGCAGTGAGAATTTTCTGAGCGGTTTTGGGCCCGACCTTTTCCAGCTGCAGCAGGATGCGGTTCCAGCTGAGGTTGTCCCAGGGGTTGATGAGCACCCTGAAGAAGGCGAGAACGTCCTTGATATGCGCTGATTCCGTCAGTTTCAGGCCGCCGCGCTTGTCAAACTCGAGGCTGCGGCTGGCCAGTTCAATCTCCAGCTTGAACGAGTGGAAGCCGGAGCGGAAGAGCACCGCGATCTCATGCAGGGGGACGCCGGCGCGATGTCGCTCCTGGATTGAGTCGACCACGAAACGGGCCTCGGCCGCCTCGCTCGCCGCAGCCACCAACAGCGGCCGGCTCCCGCCCTCGGTGCTGGTGAACAGGGTTTTGGCGTACTTCTGCTCCGCGTTGGCGATAATGGCGTTGGTCAACTGCAGGATGGGCTGGGTGGAACGGTAGTTCTCCTCGAGCTTGACGATAGCCGTGCCCGGGAACTGGTCGGCGAAGCGCATGATGTTGTGGAAATCGGCCCCGCGGAAGCTGTAGATCGATTGGGCGTCGTCGCCCACGGCCATGACGTTGCCGTGCGCCGAGGCGAGCAACCGGACGATCTCGGCCTGCAGCTGGTTGGTATCCTGGTACTCATCCACGAGAATGTGGCGGAACCGGGAGGAAAGTTCCTCGCGAGCCTGGTCCCATTCGGCCAGCAGCTGTCGCCAGAAGACCAGCAGGTCATCGTAGTCGAGCAGGGCATGATCGCGCTTGAACTGGCGGTAGTGCTCACTGATCGTATGGAAATCCTGGACGAACTCGGCCAGATGGATCGATTCCCGAAAGACCAGGTCGTCGATCGTGGCCGCCTTGTTGATTGCCCCGGAGATGAGGTTCAGCACCACCCGCTTGGAGGGAAATCGTTTACCCGCGCCCGCCATGCCGAGCGAGGACTTGAGCAGGTTGATGATGCCCTCGGCGTCGCCCCGGTCAATGATGGTGAAGCTGGCACCCAGGCCGAGGAAACGGCCGTATTGGCGCAGCAGGATGTTGGCGGTGGCGTGAAAGGTGCCGCCCATCACCCGGCGACAGCTCTGGTCGGTCAGCTGGCTGGCGCGCCAAAGCATTTCCTGGGCAGCGCGGCGCGTGAAGGTGAGCAAGAGGATCGATTCCGGCGCGACACCTTCCTTGAGCAGGTGAGCCATGCGGTAAACCAGGGTGCGGGTCTTGCCGCTGCCGGCGCCGGCGATGACCAGAAGCGGGCCATCACCGTGGGTGACGGCGGCGTACTGGGCTGGGTTGAGTACTTCGGTGCTGATTACGGCGGGAGACGGACGGGCGGGAGGGTCGTCGCCCGGGAAGAGTCGGGGTTGCATAACCGGTCTTCTACCTCAGCAGAGGT
>JAVEYP010000208.1:0-4560 GCA_034003445.1 Desulfobulbus sp. | reverse complement strand
CATAAAGGATTTAATGTCCTATCTGCCGCAGAACAACATGGAGAATCCTCCGGACGCACCCTGCGACGATCCCATTACCCGTAAATGTGCGTCCCTCAACGACATCAGTCCCGACAACCCCAACGCGGCCTATGATATGAAGAAGGTTATCACCGAAACGGCTGATAACGGTATCTTCTTTGAAATAAAAAAGACCTTTGCGCCGAACATCGTCATCGGTTTTGCCCGCTACAATGGTAAGGCGGTCGGTATCGTCGCCAACCAACCCTCATTTTATGCCGGTGTGCTTGATATCGACTCGTCGATCAAGGGCGCCCGTTTTATCCGCTTCTGTGACTGCTTCAACATTCCGGTCATCAGCTTTGTCGATGTACCTGGTTTCCTCCCCGGTACCAACCAGGAGTTTGGCGGCGTTATTCGTAACGGCGCAAAGCTGATGTATGCCTATGCGGAAGCCACTGTCCCGAAAATCACCATTATCACCCGCAAGGCCTACGGCGGTGCCTACTGCGTTATGTCGTCCAAGCACCTGCGCTGCGACATCAACTACTCCTGGCCGACTGGTGAAATCGCAGTCATGGGTTCTAAGGGTGCGGTTGAGGTTCTCTACGCCAAGGCAGCCAAAGCGGTTGAGGACCCCAAGGCATTTCTTGTCGAGAAGGAAGACGAGTACAACACCCAGTTCTCCAACCCTTACTGCGCAGCTGAACGAGGCTACATTGATGATGTCATCGAGCCTGCCGAAACGCGCGTCCGGATCATCAACGCCCTTGAGGGTATTCAGGGGAAACGCGACACCATCCCGATGAAGAAGCACGGCAATATCCCGCTGTAAGCATTTACCTGCAAAGGCGAAGGCGCGCGGGACGCCTTGCCACCAGAATCAGAGGATGACATTATGGCAGACAAGAAAAAGAAAATGGCCGCTGCGATGACAGCAGTGAATGCCTATATGCTGCAGGAAGAGGAAGCAGCATACCAGGCGCAGCTGGCAGCCGACGCAGCCGCCAGGGCAGCAGTTACCCTGCCCAGCCTGTGGGCCCTTGCCGGTCGGCAGGATATCATGACATACCGCAGAATGGTTCAGCTGAAGGCGTTTTAACGCAAGTCCAGAAAAGACGTTCAACGACAACGCATTACAGGAGAAATCGACAATGAGCGACCAAGTAAAAATGACCGCCATGAATTATGCCAGCGACCGGCCTAAAGCAGAGAACCCGGTCAAGGTCATGGATTTGAGCTTCCGTGACGGACACCAGTCTCTGTTCGCCACCCGCGGCCGCACCGAGGATATGATCCCGGTAGCCGAGATGATGGATGAGGTCGGCTTCTGGGCCCTTGAGACCTGGGGTGGCGCCACCTTTGACACCATGCATCGCTTCCTCAACGAGGACCCGTGGGAGCGCCTGCGCACCCTGAAGCGCTACATTAAGAAGACTCCCTTCTCAATGCTGCTCCGCGCCCAGAACCTCGTTGGCTACCGCAACTATGCCGATGATACAGCACTGGCTTTTGTTGACCGGGCTGCTGAGAATGGCATGGACATCTTCCGCACCTTCGATGCCCTTAACGACTACCGCAACTTCGAAACCGTTGTTAAAGGGATCAAGAAGGCCGGGAAACACTTCCAGGGCTGCATTTGCTACTCCCTGACTGAGCCGCGTCTTGGTGGGGATGTTTATGACCTGAAGTACTACGTAGACCGCGCCAAGGCCCTCGACGCCATGGGTGCCGACTCTATCTGTATCAAGGATATGGCTGGCCTGATTGCTCCCTATGATGCCTACGCCATAGTAAAGGCCATCAAAGAGGTCTCCAAGACCCCGGTCCACCTGCACAGCCATTTCACCTCCGGAATGGCTTCCATGAGCCATCTGAAGGCCATTGAAGCCGGTGCGGACATCGTCGACACCTGTATGACTCCGTACGCCTTCCGTACCTCTCATCCGGCCATTGAGCCTTTGGTTATGGCTCTTCTCGGCACCAACCGGGACACCGGTTTCGACATCAAGAAACTCGCCAAGATCAACGAGGTTCTTGAGAAGGAAGTTCTGCCGAAGTACAAACACCTGCTGGACGACTCCAAAGTCTCCACCATCGACATCAACGTGCTTTTGCATCAGACCCCGGGCGGCATGCTCTCCAACCTGGTCAACCAGCTGCGCGAGATGGATGCGCTGGACAAGATCGACCAGGTGTACAAGGAGCTGCCGAGAGTACGTAAAGATCTCGGCCAGATCCCGCTGGTCACACCGACCAGCCAGATCGTCGGTATCCAGACCGTGAACAACGTGCTCTTTGATACCCCGGAAGAGCGCTACAAAATGATCACCGCCCAGGTCAAGGATCTGTGCTATGGCCTCTATGGCAAAACGGCTGTGCCAATCGACGCTGATCTCCAGAAAAAGGCGCTGAAAGGCTATGCGCGTGGCGAAACGCCTATCACCTGCCGTCCGGCGGAGGTCATTGAGCCGGAGTTGGATAAGGCCAAGGCTGAAATCGGTGAGCTTGCCAAGGATATGGATGATCTGGTACTTTACGCCCTGTATCCGGTTACCGGCAAGAAGTTCCTCGAATGGAAATATGGCATTGCACCTGCGCCGCCTGAAGTCAAGGCTCTCACCTTGGACGATGTTAAGAAGCGTGATGAACTGATCGCCCAGGCCAAAGCCGGCAAGTTGGTCTGCGCCAAGGCCGATACCCCGGAGAAGTCCGAGAACGTGCGTAGCTTCAACGTTTTTGTCGACAATGAATACTTTAGTGTCGAGGTTGACCCGACTGGTGACTTCCAGCCAATGGTCGCCGCCGCTCCTCGGGCTGCCGCTTCAGCTGCAGCACCCAAGGCTGCCGCTCCGGCCGCCGCAGCGCCCAAGGCTGCTGCGCCAGCCGCAGCGAAGGCTGCTGCTCCTGCTCCGGCGGTAGGGGGCGGGACGCCTCTGATGGCTCCCATGCCTGGCATGATCATCAAGAACCTTGTCAGTGTTGGTGACGCCGTCAAGGCCGGCGACCCCATCCTCGTTCTTGAGGCCATGAAGATGGAGAACAACCTTGGCTCCCCGTGTGATGGCACGGTCAAGGAACTGTTATACGGCCAAGGTGATACCGTGGCCAAGGACACTGTCCTGGCAGTGATCGGCTAATAACCGTTCTTCGCAGTTCAAACAACAAGGGGAGCGCCGGATGTCCGGCGCTCCCCTTGTTGTTTTCTTTTCCTGCCCAGAGAGAGTCTCCGGGCGGCGTGTCCTTAGATCAGCTTCAGGTATTTCGCTTGTTCCCAGAGTTGATTGGCCAGCCGCACCGTGGCTTGGTCCACCATTCGGCCTTCCACAGCTACTGCCCCTTTGCCGGCCGCCTTGGCCTGGGCATTGGCTTCGATGACCTTGACCGCCAGGGCGATCTCCTCTTGCGATGGGGTGAACACCTCGTTGATAACATCAATCTGTGCGGGGTGGATGGCCCATTTGCCGTCGCAGCCCAAGGCTAAGGCCATGATTGCGGAGCGGCGCAGTCCTTCTGGGTCCTTGAAGTTGCCGTATGGGGCATCTATGGCCATCCGTCCGAACGCCTTGGCGTGCATGACCATATTACTCAGGGTGAAATGCCAGCGGTGTCCGGGGTAGATTTCCTCTTCCTTTTCGCCGTGACCGGAGATGGACACAAGCCGTGCACCGATGGAGGCTGAGTAATCCGCAATGCCGAACACTAGGCTGCGCACTCGACTGCTCGCCTGCACGATGTCGGCAGCCCGCAGGAGACCTTCGGCGGTTTCGATGGAGGCCTCGATACCAATAACCGAGAAATTGTTTGTCTGGCCGATCTCGATACCGTTGAGTAAACGGTCTGCGAAGAATATGTCGCCTGGGTTATTCACCTTTGGGATGACGATCGCATCGATCAAATGGCCCGCTGTTTCAGCGACCTCTAGCAGGTCACGATAGCCAAAAGGTGTGTCCAGCGCGTTAATACGAACCGTCACTGTCTTCTGGGCCCAGTCGAGGCCGAGCAGCGAGGTAATGACCTGCGCTCGTGCCGTTTCCTTCGCTTCCAGCGGGACGCTGTCCTCGAGGTCCAGCATGATCACATCAGCCTGACTGTCATTGGCCTTTGCGTGCATCTTTTCCAGATGCCCGGGAACCGAGAGGTTTGATCGTCGTGGTTTCATAATGGCTCCTTGTAGTAATGCGAGGTGGTTGAGGCCTGGGTCTCCCAGGCGGTGCATTTCGCGTGGTTTGTGCATCTAGCCCAGTGACCGCCCGGCAGCAAGCATGAGCAGCATCGTCAGCAAGTGCTGCAGTCCCAGCCGTTTGTGGCACGCTAGGATATATCGCTCTAGAAGTTGAACCACTTCTTCTTTTTTCGTGTGGCGACCATCGCGACCTGGTTGCGACCTGCATGCTTGGCCTCGTAAAGGCCTTCGTCGGCCATGGCAATGAAATCATTCTTGGTGAAACCGCTGCCAGTGGGTCGGGCGGTGGCTACGCCGATACTGATGGTGATGCGGTAGGTGGCGTGACCGTCATCAAATTCGTTTTCCTCAGTGGCTTTCCTGATCTTTTCGGC
>JAVEYP010000207.1:0-4600 GCA_034003445.1 Desulfobulbus sp. | reverse complement strand
CCGGAAGGGCTCTACCAGGTGCTCATGAGCGGCACCAAAAAATTTGAGATTACCGCCTTCACCAGTTCAACACCCTACCTCACCGCTCGGGTGGCGGAGATCCCGATGGAGATCATCGAGGATCAGAAGGTTGAGGCCCTGCTCTTCACCGTGCGCAGCCAATTTCAGAAGCTGGTCAACTCCACCGAGCTTCCCGCGGAGCTGGTGGCCACCGTCAATGGCCTCACCAACCCGTTCTACGTCGCCTACCTGGTCAGCTCGCAACTCAACCTGAAGATCGAGGTTGAGCAGGAGATACTCGAGATCGTGCCCCTGCACGACCTGCTCCACCGTGTCGCTAAAGAACTGGCCAAGCGGCTCGAGACGGTGGATATGAGCAACCAGCTGCAGGCCTCTATGAAGAAAGATATGGATGGGCGGCAGCGTGAGTTTTTCCTCCGCCAGCAGCTGCAGGCCATCCGCAAGGAGTTGGGCGAGGGCGACGACGACAAGGTTGAACTCAAGGAACTTCGCGAGCGGGTTGCCGAAAAGGGGTTCAGTCCGCAGGCCCGGGAGACGGTAGAAAAAGAGCTCACCCGAATGGAGCGTATCCCGCCCTCATCGCCGGAATACACGGTGTCGCGCAACTATATCGACTGGATCCTCGACTTGCCTTGGCTCGAGTCGACCACCGACAACCTTGACCTGGATCAGGCGGAGCAGGACCTCGACCAGGACCACTACGGCCTGGCCAAGATCAAGAAGCGGGTCCTTGAATTTCTGGCTGTACGCAAGCTCAAGGAGGACATGCACGGCCCGATTCTTTGCTTTGTTGGTCCGCCGGGCGTGGGCAAGACCTCGCTCGGCCAATCCATCGCCCGTACCATGAACCGCAAGTTCGTGCGTATCGCGCTCGGCGGCATGCGGGACGAGGCGGAGATCCGCGGACACCGGCGGACCTACATTGGCGCCCTGCCGGGGCGGATCATCAAAAGCCTGAAAAGGGCCGGGGCCAACAACCCGGTATTTCTGCTGGATGAGATCGACAAGCTGGGCAACGACTTCCGCGGCGATCCCTCCTCAGCCCTGCTCGAGGTGCTCGACCCGGAGCAGAACGCGACTTTTACCGATCATTATCTGGACATTGAATTCGACCTGTCCAAGGTGATGTTCATTGCCACGGCGAACATGCTCGACACCATCCCGGGCCCGCTGCGCGACCGCATGGAGGTGGTTGAACTGTCCGGCTACACTCTTCAGGAGAAGGTGGCCATCGCCACTCGTCACCTGATCGCCAAGCAACTGGAGGCGCATGCGCTCACCCCGGACGACCTGGAGATCCCGGAGGAAACCATCGGGGCGCTAATTAGCTCCTACACCCGCGAAGCCGGCGTGCGCAACCTGGAGCGAGAGATCGCGGCCATCTGTCGCGGCACGGCGGCTCGCGTCGCCCGTGGCGAGACAGGCAAGACCGTGGTGACGCCGGACAAACTCTACGACTTCCTCGGGCCGCAACGGTTTTACCCGGAGATCAAGGCGCGCAGCTGGGGGCCGGGGCTGGCCACGGGGCTGGCCTGGACCCCGGTGGGTGGCCAGATCCTGTTCATCGAGACCTCGAGCATGAAGGGCAAGGGTGGGCTGATGCTCACCGGTAAGCTTGGCGATGTGATGAAGGAGTCGGCCACCGCAGCCCTGACCTACATCAAGTCCCATGCCAAAGACCTGGACATTGACGAGGATGTATTTGCCAATATCGACCTGCACGTGCACGTTCCTGAAGGGGCCATTCCCAAGGACGGGCCATCGGCGGGCGTGGCCATGGTTTCCTCGTTGACCTCGATACTACTCAACCGTTCGGTCCGCCAGGATGTAGCCATGACCGGCGAGATTACCCTGCGCGGGGACGTCCTGCCCGTGGGTGGCATCAACGAAAAGGTACTGGCCGCTCTGCGGGCCGGTATCCGCGAGCTCATCCTGCCGCCGCTCAACGAAAAGGACGTACTTGAGATACCCGCGGATATCCGGGAGGGGGTGGTCTTCCATTATCCTCACACCATTCGCGAGGCACTGGACATTGTCATGGAAAAAATCGGGACGTCTGCCTGATGCTGGGTTGGTTCAAACGAAAATTCGGTAAGAAGAAGGACGAACCGGCCGCTACACAAACGGTGCCAGTCGAACTGGATACCGAGGAAATCTCTGCAGAAGCGGCGGAATCGGTCGGTTTAAACGTGGCAGAGGAGGTTGTCACAGAGGAACCAGCAACTGAAACGACTGCGCCGGACCATGCGGCTATCCTGGCCGAGGCTGCAGGTGCGGGGCCTGCGCCGCCGACGGAAGAAGCCACTGTAGTGGAGGAGGAGCCTGCTTCTGCACCTGAACCGCCATCCGTTGAGTCCCGTGTTCCCGAAGCTGTGCAGCCGGAAGAGGTTGATGCGGCGCCGGCTGCGCTGGAACCTACCCCGGTCGAGACGGCCGAAACAGTGGCTGACCTGGCGGAAATTGGGCCGTCGGAACCGACAGTTGTTGTGCCTGCAGGAGCAGTTAAGCCCCAGGAAGTGCAGTCATCATCCGCAGCTGAAGCGCCTGCTGCTCCATCGCCCGATTCCACGGTCCAGGACGAAGAAGTTGCGTCCGAAGTCGAGCGACCAGCGGTTTTCTCTGAGGAGACGCTGCCCCCGGATACCCTTGGAACAGGTATCGATGCGGCTGAGGTGGAGGCTGTTTCGGAACCGGAGGCCACCCCCGCACCTGAGGCAATCACTGGCGACGCAACCGTGGAATCGGTTGAAGAACCGGAGCTTGAGGCTGTCCCAGCAGCGGAGATCCTTCCGGAAACAGAGATCTTGGCTGAATCGGAGGAATCTTCGCAACGAGACGTTATCCCGGAACCCACGGCCGAATTCTCCGCATTGGACGCGTTGGAGGAGTCCACGCCTCCGGACGAGGATAGTGCGGCGCAGCCGTCGCCAGCCGTACTCGAACAACTCCAACCTTTGGAAGAGATGGAGGGGATCGTTCCGGCCCCGCCGATCAGCGCCCGCACCCAAGAGAAACCTGGTGGCCGCTCCATGTTCCAGCGGCTGCAGGAACGGCTCGGCAAGACCCGTGACGCCTTCATCTACCGGATTGACCGTCTTTTTCTTGGAAAAAAAGAGATCGACCAGGACCTGTTCGAGCAACTTGAGGAAATCCTCATCACTGCCGACCTGGGCGTGGCCACCACCCTGGAGTTGGTCGATGTGGCCCGCAAAAAGGTCAAACGCGACCAGCTCAGCGACCCGCAGGCCCTGAAGGCCATCATTCGGGATCAAATCCTCGCCTACATCGAGGCCTCGGACCAGCCGGCCGAACTGGTGCTGCCGGAGGAGGGACCCTTCGTGATCATGGTGGTTGGGGTCAACGGCGTGGGCAAGACCACCACCATCGGCAAGATCGCCGCAAAGTTCGTCCGCTCCGGTCAGTCAGTGGTGCTGGTGGCTGCGGACACCTTCCGCGCCGCTGCTATCGACCAGCTGCGCATCTGGGGTGAACGCGTGGGAGTGCGGGTGATCGCCCAGAAGCCGAATGCTGACCCCTCTTCGGTGGCTTTCGACGGTTTGGACTACGGGGTGGCTCACGGGGTGGACGTGATCATCATTGACACCGCCGGCCGCCTGCACACGAGCGTCAACCTGATGGAAGAACTCAAGAAGATCAAGCGAGTGATCGGCAAGAAGATGGAGGGCGCGCCGCATGAAGTCATGCTTGTGCTCGACGCCACCACCGGTCAGAACGGCATCGCCCAGGCAAAAATGTTTCACGAAGCAGTCGGCGTCACCGGCTTGACGCTGACCAAGCTGGACGGCACCGCCAAGGGCGGCATCGTGGCCAACGTTTGCCGGGAGATCCGCATCCCGGTGCGTTTTATTGGTATCGGCGAACAACTCGACGACCTGCGTGATTTCGACGCGCGTGAGTTTGTCGACGCCCTGTTCGCCAGCCAGACAGGAGGGGCGTCCTCCGCCCCCTGACCACCGGGTTCGGTTCCTGCCGGCTGCCCTTCCCAGACCCTCTTCACCGAAACTGCTCCCTGACCCATGAAATATCGACAACACAATCAGCCTGGATGCGGTGGCTGCCTGCTGCTGGCAGCCCTGCTGACCCTGGTTGCGGGCGGTATGCCTGCCCTCATTAAACTGCTGGGCTTTTTTCTCACCACCGGCCTGGCTTTCATCCTGCTCATGGCCGGCGCCTTCTTCGCCTTCTCCTACTATGTGCAGCGACGCGTCTCCAATTACGAGGCCTCACAAACCGAGAGTCACAACCGCTTCGTTTTTCTGCTCGTCAATATTTTGGTGAAGATAGCCCAGGCGGATGGCCACTTCACCCGGGCCGAATTAAACACCATCCTCAATTTCTTCCAGATGCACCTGCGTTACAATCAGGACCAGATGTACTGGGTGAAGCAGATGGTCAAGGAGGCGCGCGACGCCCCGAGCGAGCTGCAGGAGCTGGTCGACGAGTTCCGCACCAGCTTCGCCTATGAGCCGAGGCTCATCCTTCTTGAGCTGATCTACCAGCTCGTCCACGCCAAACAGCCGCCACCGGAAAACGAATTGCGGCTGGCTCGGGAGATCGC
>JAVEYP010000206.1:0-4616 GCA_034003445.1 Desulfobulbus sp. | reverse complement strand
GCTGCCGGGGGGCCATTCCGGCAGGGACACCGCCGCGCGGGCTAGATTGGTCCCGGTCGGTCAGAGGCTTGAGCACCCTGGCGTTCAGCCTCATGACCACCACCAGTAGTCCGAGGAAGGCAAACCCCACGCCCATTCCGAGTAGGGTCATCTTCAATCCTTCGAAAATCATGCGTTCTCTCCCATCCTGTGGCTGGTCCGAGTGAGGCGGAAAGGCGAAACTGCGAATGGATACGAGTACCCGGTTCTCCAGTGAGGGTTGGGAAGTGCAGCTTTTCCAGGACATGATCGCAGAGCCCCGCCATCCCGACACGCTGCAGATACTCGCTGACGGTACTCAGGCCAATGCCGCGACTCTGGCCAATGTTACGATTGCTCCGGCCGCATTCGTGTTTCAATCGTACTATTTCTCGTCTCTTGCGCATAGATAACCTCTGCCCTGGCATGAAACCGCCTTTTGAAAAAACACAGAAAAAGGGTTCTCTGCCACGTGGTCCTCTGCGTCGCCACCCTCCTCGATGCCTGGCCGGATCCCTCTGGAATCACTGGCCAGGATGGCGTGGGATGCGTTGCCGGAAGCAAATGGCTTCCTTGGCCGGGATCGCGCGAAATTTGCACTGCTGGTGGCGACCCCGAATTTTGTTCGAAGGCGCTGGAGTTTCCATAACAGCATACGTGCAAATGCGGGCACATGACGCCAGCGAAAAATGCAGCCCCTTATCGCTTACCGTGACAGGCTCTAAGCCTTTCCGCAGCTAACCACAACCGGAAATCGGTAAACATTGGTTGCATTCGCGGCAAAAATGGGAAAACATACGCAGGCACTTGCCAATTTTTTTCTCAACCCGCTCCCGTCCCAAGGAGGCCGAGGCATGCCCAGCACCCAGCCGGACAATCGCACGGACGACCGTCAGTGGAACATCGTCGACCGGACCATGCAACGCCACGACTATCGGCCGGACGCACTCATTGAGACGCTGCACGCCGCCCAGGCAAGCTACGGCTTCCTGGAGTCCGGCACGCTTCGCCGCATTGCCAAGCGGCTCCGCGTGGCGCCGAGTAAGGTCCTTGGCGTTGCCACTTTCTACAATCATTTCCGGATGAAACCGACCGGTGAGCACACCCTGGGGGTCTGCACTGGCACGGCCTGCCATGTCAAAGGCAACGACCGCATCCTCGCCTGGACCAAGGAGCACTATGGCCTGACCCCCGGGGAAACCACCCCGGACAACCGACTGTCACTGGTCGAGGCGCGCTGCGTGGGCGCCTGCGCCCTGGCACCGGTGATCATCACCGACGGCGAAATCATCGGCAAAAAAAGTTTCCCGGAATCCGTTGCCGTCATCAGGGAGTGGCTGGGCGATGTGGCGTGAAGCGTTACAGCAAAAGGCCGAGGAGCGACGACGCTTCCTGGCGGGATCTGATCATCACCTGCTTGTCTGCGCTAGCCTCGGCTGCCCGCGCAACGAAGAGATCGTGGCCGCCCTGAACAAAACGCTGAGCGAACGCAGCCAGACAGACCAAGTGCTCGTGCGCAAGACCGGCTGCATGGGGCTGTGCGCCCTCGGACCAATGGTCCGAGTGATGCCCGGGGAAATCTCCTATCAAGGTGTGCGACCGGAGGATGCGGCCGAGATCATTGCCGCCCTGGGCCACGGACCCGTGGCGCGGCTGCTCGTGCCCGACGATCTGCCCTTCTTCACCAAGCAGCGCAAGCGGGTACTGGCCCTGTCTGGCCACATCGACCCGGACAGCCTCGACGACTACCTGGCCGCCGACGGGTACACGGCCGTGGTCAAGGCCCTCACCACCATGCGACCGGAAGAGGTGATCCAGCTGATCCAGGAGAGCGGCCTACGAGGCCGCGGCGGTGCTGGGTACCCTACCGGACTCAAATGGCTCAGTGTTGCCAAGACCCCTGGCAAGAAGAAGCACCTGATCTGCAACGCCGACGAGGGCGACCCCGGCGCCTTCATGGACCGCGCTCTCATCGAGAGCACTCCGCACGCGCTGCTTGAAGGCATGATCATCGCCGCCTATGCGGTCGGGGCGAGCAGTGGCTACATTTATGTGCGGGCAGAATACCCGCTGGCGGTTAAGCGGCTCAAACTGGCTATCCGGGAGGCGGAACGCCACAACCTGCTCGGCCATGCTATCTGCGGTGGTGATTTTGAGCTCAAACTTGAGATCCGCCTCGGTGCCGGCGCCTTTGTCTGCGGCGAGGAAACGGCCCTGATCGCCTCGGTCGAGGGGCGGCGCGGCGTGCCCCGGCCACGCCCCCCTTACCCGGCCGAGAAGGGTCTCTATGGCCTGCCCACGCTCATCAATAACGTGGAAACGTACGCCAACATCCCGCTCATTGTCAGCCACGGCGCCGACTGGTTCGCCGGTGCAGGCACGGAGCGCAGCAAGGGCACCAAGGTTTTCGCCCTTTCCGGCAAGGTCCGGCACAGCGGCCTGATCGAAGTGGCCATGGGTACCACCCTGCGCGAGATCGTCGACGACATCGGCGGCGGTGTTCCGGACGGCGGGACCCTGAAGGCGGTACAGACGGGCGGACCCTCCGGGGGCTCCATTCCAGCGGACCTGCTGGACACTCCGGTCACCTACGAGGATCTGGACGAGCTGGGCTCGATCATGGGCTCAGGCGGCATTATCGTCATCGACGAGGCTACCTGTATGGTGGACATGGTCCGCTACTTCATACAGTTCTCTATGGAAGAATCCTGCGGAAAATGTGCCCCCTGCCGAGTGGGAACGGTCCAGATCTACAATCTGCTGACCAAGTTTTGTGAACAGCGCGCCACTCAGGTCGACCTGGCCGCGCTGGAAACACTCTGCGACCTGGTGAAGACCACCAGCCTCTGCGGGCTGGGCCAGTCCGCCCCCAACCCGGTGCTCAGCGCCCTGCGTTTCTTTCGCCAGGAATTCCTCGACCGGATGATAGAGCCCGTCAAAACTCAGGAGCACAACCCATGAGCATCACCCTGACCATCGACGGCAAACCGGTCAACGGCCTCGCCTCGCAAACCATCCTGCAGGTGTCCGCTAAAAACGACATCCACATCCCGACTCTCTGCTACCAAGAAGGACTCTCCAGTCCCGGTTCCTGCCGCCTGTGCATGGTGGAGGTGGTCGGCAACGGCAAACTGCTGCCCGCCTGCCTGACCCCAATCCAGGATGGAATGGAGGTAACCACCCGGTCGACGCGGCTCGACCGCTACCGCCGCCAGATCATCGAGCTCCTCATGGCCGAGCGCAACCATCCCTGCGCGGTCTGCGTTGCCAACGGTCACTGCGAACTACAGGAACTGGCGGTTGCCTTTGGGGTCGACCACCTCGCCTTTCCGCCCCTCTATCCCCCGCTCCCGGTCGACGCCTCCCACGACCGCTTCATCCTCGACCATAACCGCTGCATCCTCTGCACCCGCTGCGTCCGGATCTGCGATGAAATCGAAGGGGCACACACCTGGGACGTGCGCAACCGCGGTATCCGCAGCCTGATCGTCGCCGACCTTGACACGCCGTGGGGCGAATCGACCACCTGCACGAGCTGCGGCAAGTGTGTGGCGGTCTGCCCCACTGGTGCCCTTTTGGAAAAAGGACGGTCCGTCGTCGAACTGCACCGACGCCGGCCCGCACTCGCCTCCCTGGTTGCCAGTCGCCTGACGGAGGGACAATGAATAAGCTGCGACTCGCCACCCTGTGGCTGGACGGCTGTTCCGGCTGCCATATGTCGCTCCTCGACATGGACGAGCGACTGCTCGACCTCGCCGCCCGCGTCGACCTCGTCTACGGCCCGCTGGTTGATTGCAAGGAGTTCCCCCAAGGGGTGGACGTGACTTGCATCGAGGGCGCAGTCAGTTCCCGGGAGGACGAATCCCTGTTGCGGCTGGTGCGCTCACGGACCAAGCTGCTGGTAGCGCTTGGTGACTGTGCAGTCACCGGCAACATCCCGGCACTGCGCAACATCCAGGGTGCTGAGCAGATGCTCCGGTCAATTTACGTGGACCGTCCGCTGCACAACCCCGGCGTGCCCCACGCTGACCTGCCCTGCCTGAACGAACGGGCCCAACCGCTCCACACCGTCGTGGCCGTGGACCTGTTTGTGCCGGGCTGTCCGCCCCCAGCCGACTGCATTCATAGCCTCCTTGTCGCCCTGAGCGAAGGGCGAATGCCCGAGGCGCCGCTCGTTACCCATTTCGGGGCTTAGGAGGGAGACCATGGAACAACGCATCGTCATCGAACCAGTCACCCGCATCGAGGGCCACGCCCGCATCAACTTGCTGCTCGACGAACGCGGCCGGGTCAGCCACGCCCGTTTTCAGGTGACCCAGATCCGGGGATTCGAGCAGTTCGTGGTGGGCCGGCCGTTTTTTGAAATGCCGGCGCTGACCGCACGCATCTGTGGCATCTGCCCGGTCAGCCACGAATTGGCCTCAGCCAAGGCCTGCGATCAGTTGTTGGCAGTGCGCATCCCGGAAACCGCGGCCAACCTGCGGCGCATCCTTAACCTCGGCCAGCTCATCCAATCCCACGCGCTGAGTTATTTCTACCTGTCCGCACCTGACCTGCTGCTCGGCATGGACCACCCACCGGAAACACGGAATTTCCTG
>JAVEYP010000205.1:0-4625 GCA_034003445.1 Desulfobulbus sp. | reverse complement strand
TCCGGAAAATACCCCGTCTTTGCTATATTGTCAGAACGATCACCCTGCAGTTGTTCTTTTCCTGGCCCGGAGCATGAAGCCGCGATCCACATATCAGCCCATTGTCCTTGCCCTGCTCGCCACCCTTACTCTGGCTGGACTGTTCTATTTGCCCTATTTGTGGGTGCATAACCGGACGATTGAAGCCTTTTCCGCCCAGCAGACCATGCTGGCCCGCCAGGCGGCGGATGGCCTGCAGGCCTATTTTGCCGACTACGGCCGGGCCTTGGACTACCTCAGTCAGCAGCCGGGCATCCAGCGGCTCGATGGCGGTGGCCGCACGCTCCTGGAGGATTTTCTGGCCATTCATCCGGACGACATCGTAGCCGTGCAACGACTGGCAGCCGACAACCGGGTCCTGTTCGCCGCGCCCGGAGGATCGGCTGCCGCGGGCGACGGCGGCTTCTGCCAGGGCCTTGGTGAGGCATCGTCACCGGCGGTGAGCGATGTGGTCCATGCGGCGGCGGGCGAGGACCGCGTCTATTTTGCCGTACCTGTCCGCACAGAGGGGCGGTTTGACGGGTGTGTCGCCCTTACCCTGCCGTTTGGCCGGGTGGCCGGCCGTCATCTCGGTACCATCCCGCTGCTACACAACGGCTCCGTCCTGCTCATCAACAGTGCTGGTCATATCCTGCATGGCCCCGACCCCATTCGGAACGGTGACCACCTGGATCTGCTGCCTGGAGCGGCCACGGATGTGGCGGCGCTGGGAGAAAAGCTGCGGCGCGGCGAGCCGGGCCTCACCGTGCTTGCCTGTGATGTCTTGCGCGCGCCGGAGGCCCGCACCGGCCGCCACTACGCCGTGGCCATCCCCGTGGCCTTGCCCGGCGGCGGTGCGTGGTCGATTGTGGTTCTCACCCCGGCTGTGCAGGTGCTAGGGGCTATGGCGGGTTTCCGTGCGCAGTGGCTGCTGGTCACGGCCATCGCCATACTCGCCGTCGGCCTGCTCAGCTTTCTTTTGAGCGGTGCCATGAGCAGACGGCGGCAGGAACTTCGGCGGTGCGAGGTGGAGGAGCAACTGGCCGGGCTGCTCGAGTTTGCGCCTATGGGTGTACTGCTGGTGGATGGTAACGGCGCCGTGGTTTTCGCTAATCAGGAGGCGGCAGCCATGGCCGTGTCGGCCGGTCGGGGACCGCTCAGCGGGCGGCTGCTCACCACGGTATTCGACGCGTCCTCCCGCCAGTCGGCAAGCGACCACATTCGCGACGCGGCTACCGGCCGGCCCGGGCCACCGCTCTCCGTGCGCCTGGACGGTGACGAACCGGCGGTTCGCGAGGTGGTGCTCACCGCCACGCCCTATCGTCAGGGGGCAGGTGCCCAGTGCATCGTCATCCTCCGCGATGTGACCGCCGAGCGCGCGATCAAGGAGAGTCGCGGCCGGCTGGCCGAGGCGGTGGACCAGGTGGAGGAAGCGATACTCATCGCGGATTGCCGGGGCACCATCGAGTACGTGAATACCGCGTTCTGCGAGATGACCGGCTACAGCCGGGCTGAAAGCGTCGGTCAACCGGTGCGCATGCTCCTGGAAAAGGAACAGGAGGCTCATTTCGAACAGCAGATCGAGGAGTTGGTCAGCCGCGGCGAGGTCTACCGCGGCCGGTTCATCAACCGTCGGCGGGACGGCAGCCTGTTCATGGCAGGGACCATGGTCTCGCCGGTACGCGACTCGACGGGTGCTATCACCCACTTCATTGCCGTTCAGCGGGACATCACTGACAAGGCGGAGGTTGAGACGCGCATGCGCCAAGCCCAGAAGATGGAGGCCATCGGCACCCTGGCGGGCGGCATCGCGCACGATTTCAACAACATTCTTGGAGGTATCCTTGGCTTTACGGACATGGCCCTGCTGCATGCCGAGCCTGGAACCGAGGTGCATAGCAACCTGCTGCACATCCGCCAGGGCGGTTGTCGGGCTGCCGACCTGGTGCAGCAGATACTCACCTTCAGTCGTCAGTCGGCCGCGGGAAAGGTACCGGTGCTGATCGCGCCGATTATCCGCGAGAGTCTCAAGCTGCTGCGCGCCAGCCTGCCCACGACCATTGCCATTGACCAGCAACTGACTAGCGCTGACGTGCGCGTCCTTGCCGCGCCGGTGCAAATCCAGCAAATCGTCATGAACCTTTGCGCCAATGCCTTTCATGCCATGCGTGAACAGGGTGGCACCCTGACGATCCGGCTGAGCGAGTCGGACGACGAGGCGGAGAGCGGCCGCCTGTCGCTGATCGTGGCCGACACCGGCCAGGGCATTGACTACGACCTGCTCGGGCGCATCTTCACACCGTTCTTTACCACCAAACAACCGGGCGAGGGCACCGGGATGGGCTTGTCAGTGGTACACGGCATTGTCACCGACCTGGGGGGCGAGATCACCGTGCAGTCGGAGCCAGGTCAGGGCAGCACCTTTGTCGTCCATCTGGCGGTGACCGAGGCGCGGCCAGGTTCCACTTTGGTAAGCAGTGAGGGGTTGCTGCCCACTGGCCGGGAGCACATCCTGGTCATCGACGACGAAAAGGAAATCCGCGACATCTGCCGGATGATGCTTGGCCACCTGGGCTACACGGTCGCCACCCTGGCCCGGCCTGAGGAGGCCCTGGCCTTGCTTGCCGACCTACGGCCGCGGGTCGACCTGGTGATCACCGACCAGACCATGCCGAGAATGACCGGTGTGGAACTCACCCGGGCCATTCGCCGGGATTTCCCCAGCCTGCCGGTTATCCTCTGTACCGGCTATTCTGATCGACTCAACTACGACATCGCCCGGGAGGCCGGGGCCTGCGATCTGCTCTTGAAGCCCGTCGACCTGCGCGGGCTGGGGGTTGCGGTTCGCGCGGCCCTGGACATGCACGCCGACTGAAAAACCGAGGCACCGCCCGGTTACCTGGCGTAGCCCCATTCCTTGAGCCGGCTGGCCGCGTATTGGGCCTGCTGGCCCTGTTTTTCTCTCTGCAGATAGGCGGCATATTTCCTGGCCGCCTCCTCCTTGCGATTCATGTTCTCCAGGCTGTAGCCGAGGAAGAAGAGCACCTCCTTGTTGCCAGGCAGGAGTCGGTCGTAGGTGGCAAGATGCTCGTAGGCCTGCGCGAATTTCTTGCCGGAGAGCGAGGTGGCGCCGACCAGCACGTGCGCCTGGGCCTCTTCCGGGTAGATAGCAGTAGCGTGCAGGGCGTGGCGCTCTGCCTCGTCGCGACGGTCTTGGGCGAGGAAACACTTGGCCAGCATCACCTGGGCGGCGTAGTCATCCGGCCCCAGCCGGATCGCCTGGTTGAACTGCTCCTCTGCCAGGGCCCAGTGCTTTTTCCCCATGGCCTCGTCGCCTTTTTGAAGAGCGGTGATCAGCGGCCGTTGCGCCCGCACCCTGGCGGTGTTGTCCAGGTAGCGTTCCCGGTGCAGTGGCAGCCCCTGGCTGTCTCGGTAGGTGGTGGTCGCGGCGGTCTCGACATTTTTGAGCCGCTCATCGCTCATCGGGTGGGTGGCGAACATCATTTCGATGGCGCTGGCCCGACTGCGGCCGTTTTTCTGTAGCATGCGCATGAGTCCCACCATTCCCTCCGGGCTGTAGCCGGCCCGAGTTTGATAGGCCATCCCCAGCGCGTCTGCCTCGCGCTCATTGTCTCGGCTGTAACGGGCGAGGAGCGCACCGGCCCCGAGGTTGCCGACGCCCTGCACCAGGTCCGAGGCCGCCCCCAGGCCCGCCAAGCTGGAGGCGAACGAGGCCCCTGAGACGAAGATGTTGGTGAGCAGGCTCTTACTCGCCTGCTGGGCGCTGTGGCGGGCGTTCACATGACCGATCTCGTGGCCGAGCAGCCCGCTTAACTCCGCCTCGTTTTCCAGTTCCACAAGAATGCCGCGAGTGGCGGCGATGGAGCCACCGGGAAAGGCGTAGGCGTTGATGTAGGCGGCGTTGACCGCTCGGAAGGAGTAGGGCAGGTGCGGTCGGTGCGATCGGGCCGCCAGGTTCTGGCCGACCCCGTCGAGGTAGGTGTTCAGGGCCTTGTCGCGGACAGGTCCGTAGTCGCTTGAGAACTGCTGCGGCGCCTGCTGTCGGTCGAGGTGGATCTCCTCCTCCTCGGAGAGCACCATCAAGTGGCGGCTGCCAGTGGTCGGGTTGACTGCGCAGGACGAAAGCAGCGGGGCGGCTGCGAGCGAGGAGACGCCGAGGCCGACAAGTCGGAGCAGTTCGCGCCGGTCGAAACGGGGTGCGGTCATGCCTTTACCTTTGGCGGAGTGTTTGGAGTTCGCAAGCGAGCAAAGACCAGTCGATGGCGGTGAGCAGGGCGTAAACCGCCGCATGGATACGCGGTTCGCTGCTCGCTCGCGGGCCGGCAACGTTGAGGGTGGCGATGCGCAGCACTCGCAGCCACCGCTCCACCTTCGGCACGGCCCGCTCCACCAGGGTGTGAGTGAAATCAATGTGCAACAGCGGCCGATCGTGACGGATGGCCAGAGCCTCGGTCAGGGCCGAGCCGCCGGTGAGAGGGCCAAAGGAGCAGATCAGGGTAGCGTCGGCGACGCGCACGTTTTTGTCGGTCCTATCCCGGTAGCGCGCAGAGCGCAGTTCATGCAGGGCGTAGTGGGGCGGCAGGGGA
>JAVEYP010000204.1:0-4633 GCA_034003445.1 Desulfobulbus sp. | reverse complement strand
ACAGGTACCGCGTGAAACGAGGATAGTACAGGTGCGTGCCAGATGAAAAAAGAGACTAACCCACCCGCTGACCCTGCGCCGACCCTGCCAGTTCCCGCCATGGCCCGCCGTCGCTTTGGCCGCACCGGGCTGGCCATGCCCGTTCTTTCTGCCGGCTTCATGCGCGCCATGCAGTCCTGGCAGGACGTGGAAGACGAGCGCATTGAGAGCACCAGTCAGGACACCATGCTGGCCGTGGCTCGTGAGGCCCTGCGCCTGGGCATCAACCATTTTGAGACGGCTCGGGGCTACGGCTCCTCCGAGCGCCAGCTTGGCCTGGTGCTGGAGCAAGTGGACCGCGCTGGCATCATTCTGCAGACTAAGGTGCGGCCGCAGGCGGATCCGGACGAGTTTATAGCTGAGGTGCGTGATAGTCTGCGGCGGTTGCGCGTTCCCCGCATCGACCTGCTTGCCCTGCACGGTATCAATGACCACCGGTCGCTCTGGCACGCCTGCCGGCCCGGGGGTTGTTTGGCTGCGGCCCGGCGGCTGCAGGCGCAGGGATTGGTCGGCTGGGTCGGTTTCTCCGGTCACGGGCCGGCCGAGGTGCTGCTGGACGCGGTTCGTCACCGGGGCAATGGCGGTTTCGACTACCTCAACCTGCACTGGTACGCGATCTTCCAGCGCCACACCGTGGTTCTGGAGGAGGCGGCTGCGCGCGACCTGGGCGTGTTCATCATCAGCCCCTCGGACAAGGGCGGCATGCTCTATCAGCCGCCGCCGCTGCTGCGCGAATTGTCCGCCCCGATAACGCCTATGCAGTTCAACGACCTGTTCTGCCTGATGCGGCCCGAGGTGGCAACCATCAGCGTTGGTGCGGTGCGTCCATCTGATTTTCATGAGCATCACACCGCACTGTCTTACCTTGACCGGGGCGACTTGGTCGCGGCCATCGATCAACGGTGGCGTGCGACCATGCTCGCCGCCACCGGCCAGGAACACCCTGACACCCACTGGCCGCTGTGGCCTTCATTCGACGACCTGCCCGGCTATATCAACATTGCTTTTATCTTTTGGTTGGAGAACCTGGTTCGTGGCTGGGACCTGGCGGATTACGGGCGCGCCCGCTACGCTCTGCTCGGCCGCGAGAACGGCTGGGTGCAGGGCAACGGCGGGGCTCATGCGACTGACTGGGACTGGGCGGAGACGGCTCAGGCCGCGGGCCTGACCACTGAGCAGTTGGTCGAGCGGCTGAGACGGGCGCACGACCTGCTGCGTTCTTCCTGAGATCCGCTAGTGGCTGGACTGCTCAGAGGGGAGATCAGCTTTGGAAGGTTCTGAGGCTTCAGCGGCCGGTTCGCCCTGGAGTCGCAGCATGGGCCGGGCCAGGTCGAGGCGGGCGTCCAGAATTCGACTGGCGGCGGCGATCGCTGCTGCGGCGAGCTGTCCACCCCTGGTGGGCAAGGGGGCGTCGCCGAGCACCAGCCGTGAGATTTCGCCGCCGGGTAGGTTTTCCGCCGGGGTCACGGGCACGAGCGTCTCCTCGCCATCGTCCTCGCTCCACCCGAGCGCGCCCTCTTGGGTCAGGAGCCGGGCCACTGCCTCAACGTCTGCCGGTCGGGTGTACGGCAGGCGTTCGGCCAGCCGCGCGAGCAGAGTGGGCCGCCGCAGGGCGAAATCCTCATACACGGCCAGCACGATGTCGATGGCGGTCTGCAGCCGGCGCTGCGGCGACTGGGGTGGGCTGGGGCCTCGGTAGTGGCGGTGGTGTTGGACAGCGTGGGCCAGCATCGCACCCAGGAGGATGAAGGTCCAGCCGATATGCAGCCAGATGAGCATCAGCGGGATGCTGGCAAACGAGCCATAGATGGCGTTGTAGTTGGCCACCCCGATCTGCAGGACGATGTAGATTTTCTGAACGATAAACCAGAAGACCGCGGCGAACAGCGCGCCGGCAAAGGCGGCGCGTGTCTGCACCTTGACGTGCGGAAAGAAGACGTAGAGAAACATCAGGGTGAGGACCACGAACACAAAGGGGATCAGCTTGATGAGCAGGGTCGCCAACCAGGCGCTTGGCAGTATCAGGCCGAGGTGTTCCATGATTTGCCGGCTGGCGACGATGGCCTCGGCGGCCAGGGCGATGTTAATGGAGAGTGGTAGAAGGATCAGCAGGGCCAGGTAGTCCATGACTTTACGGAAGAACGAGCGGCCCCTGCGGGTATGCCAGATCGCGTTCATGGCGTCCTCGATGGAGGAGAGGACGAGCAGGACGACCGCGATCAGCCCGATCACTCCGACCAGGCCGAGCGCGGCAAAGTTGGTCCGGTCCACGTAGTCGAACACCAGGTCTACGGCGTGGTAGAGGTGGGTGGAAAAGGAGGCATCCGCCGGGATGCCGGCCGTCGGTGCGGGGGAATTCCCGTCCTGTACGGGCGCTGCGGGAACCAATTGCTCGATGGCCCGGACCGCGGCCTGGCGCAGCTGGGCGTCGGTGCCCAGCCCCTTGAGGATAGAGGTGGACAGCGCTAGCAGGGGTACAATCGACAGGATGATGGCAAAGGTCAGAGCCGAGGCGCGGATGGTGATATGCGTGCGGAAATACTCCTCGTACATAATCAGCATGATCCGTACACAGCTGCGGCCCCATTCCCTGGCCCGGCCCTCGGCCGGCACGGGCGAGAAGGCCCAGGCGCGCAGCCGGGCGCCACGGCCCGGACGGGGGCGGTCCGCCGGCGTACTCATGGTGTCACCTCCCCAGGTTGGCAGATGTCGAGGACTGCGAGCAGGGCCTCGCGCCGCACGGGTTTGCCGAGGTAATCGGTCATGCCGGCGGCCAGGCACCTCTCCCGATCACCCTGGAGGACGTTGGCGGTCATGGCAATGATCGGCACCGAGGTGAAGCCACGCGCGCGCAGTTCAGCGGTGGCTGCCAGGCCGTCCATTTCAGGCATTTGCACGTCCATGAGAATGAGGTCGAAGCGCTCGGGCGATCGCACGAAGAGGTCCACCGCCTGCCTGCCGGTGCGGGCCGTTTCCACCGTGCAACCGGCCCTGGTGAGGAGGACCTCGGCCAGCCGAAGGTTGACGGGATTGTCTTCGGCAAGCAGTACATGTGCCATCGGACCTGGTGCGCAGGTGGGACGGCTGCAGGCCTCTGCTCGTGCCGGAACGATGATTGGCTCCCGATTAGTGGCCCCCCCATCGAGCAATCGGGCTAGGGCATCAAGAAGAGTGCGCCGTCGGATTGGGGTGGTGAGCACGGCGCTGAACCCGGCCTCACGACAGGAGAGTTCGCTGACCTGACCGGAGACCCCGCAGGCGAGCAGCACCATAGGGGCCGTGACGTGCAGCTCCCGGCAGATCATGCGTGCCAGGGTGGGGCCGTCGGGGTCGGACAGGTGGAGGTCGATAGCGGCAAGGGCAAAGGGGCGGCCGGCTGCGAGCGCCTCGCCAAGCGTGGCTAGCACCGCGCTGCTGTCGGTGCTGACGGTCACCTCGGCCCCGGCCGCTTTCAGGAGTTGCGCGAAGATGTCGACGCGGGTGCGGTTGTTGTCCACCAGTAACAGCCGCCGGCCAGTCAACGCAGGAGCTTCGGCCACCACCTTTTCCGGCGCGGCCAGCCGAGCGATGAAGTGGAAGGTCGATCCTTTGCCCGGCTGACTTTCTGCCCACACCCGGCCTGCCATCAGTTCGGCAATTTTCCGGCAGATAGATAGCCCCAGGCCCGTGCCGCCGTATTCGCGGGTGGTGGAACCGTCAGCTTGGCGGAAGGCGTCGAAAATCGCGTCCAATTTGTCGGTCGTGATGCCGATACCTGTGTCCCGGACCATGACGTGCAGGTCTAGGCCCTCTGCACCCATCTCGTCAGAGAGCAGGATCAGTTCGACCTCGCCCTCGCGGGTGAATTTGACCGCATTGTCCATCAAGTTGACGAGCACCTGGCGAAAGCGGCCAGGGTCACCAATGACCAGCCCCGGCAGCCGGGGATCGATGCGGCAGAGGATCTCAATGGGCCGGTTGCCGACCCGCGGCCGAACCAGTTCGCAGACCTCCAGGGCGATGGTCTCCGGGTCGAAGGAAACCTGCTCAAGGTCGAGGCGGCCGGCCTCTATCTTGGAAAAATCGAGGATGTCGTTGAGCAGGGCGAGCAGGCTGTCGGCGCTGGTTTTGATGGTGCGGGCAAAGGACTGCTGCCCGTTGTCCAGGCCGGTTTCCAGGAGCAGGTCGGTGAAGCCGAGGATAGCGTTCATCGGGGTGCGGATCTCGTGGCTCATGGCAGCGAGGAAGATGCTTTTGGCGGTGTTTGCTGCCTCCGCTGCCCTCTTGGCAGTGCGCAGCTCGGCGGTTTGCCGGCGGATCTCTGCCTGCAGGGTGGCCGAATAGCGGCGTTGCTGTTCCTCCATCCGCCGGTGGTTCTGCTCGTTCTCGGCGAGGATGTCCTGGTATTTGCGCTCCAGAACCGAGGCCTGCCGCTCGGCCTGTTTTTTGTGGATGCGCAGTCGCCCTGCCAAGGCTTTGGTGTCGCGGCGGGCGAGGAAGAGGCGGATAGCGAGGCGGGTCAGGTCCACCGACGAGCACATCGGTTCGATGGACCACCCTGGCGCGGTCGTGGCCAACACGCGGCAGCAGAGCTCAGGCACTGCCAGGACGAAAC
>JAVEYP010000203.1:0-4642 GCA_034003445.1 Desulfobulbus sp. | reverse complement strand
GAGGCCTACCTGGGAGCGGACAGCGAGGACGACGAGGACTGATGCTGCTTGCTATTAACGACCTGCACGTACGCTACGGTAATGTTGAGGTGCTCCACGGGATCAGCCTGCACGTTGCCGAGGGGGAGATTGTCACCATCCTCGGGGCCAACGGCGCGGGAAAATCAACCACCCTGCTCAGTATCAGTGGGCTGGTGAGGCCGTTTTCCGGCGAGATCCTGTTTGCCGGCCGCGCCCTGCACAAACTGCCCGCCCACCAGGTGGTGCAGGCCCGCATCAGTCAATCGCCCGAGGGACGGCGCGTGTTCGGCACTCTGACCGTGGAGGAGAACATCAACCTGGGTGCCTTCACCATCCGTGACAAGGCAAAAATTGAGAGCACCCGCGCGTGGATCTACGACCTCTTTCCCCGCCTGGCCGAGCGGCGCGGCCAGTTGGCCGGTACCCTCAGCGGCGGCGAGCAGCAGATGCTGGCCATCGGCCGGGCCCTGATGAGTGACCCCAGGCTGCTGTTGCTCGATGAACCAAGTCTCGGCCTGGCGCCGCTGTTGGTGCGGGCCATCTTCGACACCATCCGCACGATCAACGCCGCGGGCGTGACCGTGGTGCTGGTGGAACAGAACGCCAAGGCGGCCCTCAAGCTCGCCCATCGCGGCTATGTGCTTGAAGTTGGTCGGATCATCCTGCATGGCGAGGCGCGCGAGCTGCTCACTAACCCCCAAGTGCGCAACGCCTATCTGGGCGGCGCTTGAGTCCAGATCGGAGAGGAGCCTTCCCCATGAAGATCGTCACCTTCTGCTACCAGCTGGCCATCAGTTGCTGGCTGGGCGGATCCGCCCTGTTCACCTTTCTTCTCACCCCCATCCTCTTCCGCGCCTATTCCCGAGATATGGCCGGGGGCATCGTGGGCGTGCTCCTTCCCGGTTACTTTCGCTGGGCCCTGGTCTGCGGAGGGGTGGCGTTGCTCTGTCGGTTGTTGCTGCGGGGCCGCTTTACTGTGACTGCCGCACTCATCCTTACCGCCATGCTGGCGCTCACCACTGTGCAGGCCACGGTCATTGAGCCACGCGCCGCGGCCTTGAAGGTGGAGATCCCCTCCTTTGACACCACCCCGGCCGATCACCCCCTGCGCGTGCAGTTCAGGCGACTGCACTCCTTCTCCATGGCGGCCAACCTCGCGGTTATTGGAGGCGGGGTTGTCCTCATTCTCCTCGCCGTGCTCACTCCGCCCGGTGTGGAAGGGCACGACCGCGTCCTGGCCCGTCCGCGACGACGCACGACCTCTCTCCGCTAGAAAGAAATACCTGGATGACGAGCGAATGTCCCGGAACCGGCCAAGTTGGCGGGCGGGCGGAGGGTACGGCGTTGTTTTCCTGGCCGCGGGGCGGTGCCTGCGCCGGGTCAGCGCAGGGCGAGCCACCAGCAGGCGATGAGCAGGCCAGTGGCAAGGCTGAACAGGCCGGCCTGCAGGACTGGTCGGTGGTGCGGGCCAGTGGGGATGATTAGACCCGCGAGGAGACCGCTACAGATGCCGGCAATAAACCCAAAAAAGTGGGCGCCCACATCGGTCCGTTCACCGCCGCTGCCGAGAAAGGCGAGCAGGCCGGCACCGGCGCCGAGCGGCAGCAGCAGGGAGCGCAGCAGGGAAGGGGTCCTGGGGTGGGCCAGCTGCAGACCGCTGAGCATACCGACTGCCGCGAACACCGCTGTGGACAGACCGACCGAGAGATGCGCCTGCTCACGAAGCACGGCGTTCAGCAGATTGCCGGCCGCACCGGTCAGGAGCAACAACAGCCAGGCCGTGCCGTAACCGAGTGTCTTGGATAAGAGGTGAATGACCAGGCCGCCGATAAGGGCGTTGCCGGCCAGGTGCGAGATGTCGGCGTGCAAGGTCAGTCCGGTAAACAGCCGCCACCACTGGCCCTGCACCAGCACCGCCTCGCTGTCGACAGCACCGCGGGTGAACCATTGGGTATGCGTCTGCCATGGGCCTGTGTGCGCATAGAAGAGGGTCAGCAGGGCCATCAGACCCACGGTGGGCGGCGTTCCAGGCTGCATGGCGGGACGCGGCGGCCGCTCAGGCGGCCAGCCGATGTTTTCCTCCTGATAGGAGGCCCACTCGGCCATGGCCCGCGAGCCATCTTCGGCGGCAACCAGCACCGCTCTAACCCTTTGGTCGACCAGGTGGTCAATGTCGGCCGCGGAAAGCACCAAGGACAGGGTCTCTAACTGTTCCGGAGGGCCGTCAGCGACCCGCACCCATGCTTCCTCCTTAGCGTTCATGCTGTTGCCAAGGGGCCACATCGTCGGTGTCGGGGACTGTCGCCAGGAAAAAAATGATCGTCATGGTGCCTGCCTAATTGCCTTGACGGGAAGAGTTTTGTCTTTACAATAGGGGCTGCTTAAAAGAACACAAGGATAACCGCGGGCAATCGAAGTCTTGCAGCCCGTGTCGTCTGCCCAACAGCGGCGCTTCTGCCGCCTATCCATTCACGTCAACTACGGAAAAAAAACTCATGCTTGCACTGTTGCATCGCTGTACCCCGATCCTGCTTGTTTTGTTTGCCCTGTCCTGCCTTGACATGGGCCCTGTCGTCGACACCGCCGATGCACGTTCTCGCTTTGGCGGCCGTTCCTTCAACCGGCCGGCCCCCCGACAGGCACCGCAGCAAAAAGCGCCCAGCCAGCTCAACCAGCAGAAGCAGACACCGCAGGCTGGTGGTTTCGGTCGCGGCCTGATGGGCGGTCTGGTTGGCGGCGCCCTCGGCGCCATGCTCTTTGGCAGCCTGTTCGGCGCTAGCGGGAGCGGTATGGGCATCCTGCCGCTGCTGTTACTTGGCGGTGTCGGTTATTTTCTCTACAGACGCTTTGCCAAAAGGCCGGCCGCGCCAAGCGGGCCTGGCTACCAGCCCCCACCTATGGACTCCAGGTTCCAGGTGGGTGGCAGCACCTCTAACGCCAATCAGGCATTCACCGTGCCGCCTATCCGTGACACTGATCCGCTCCAGGACGGGCTGGCAGAAATCCGCATGACCGACCCGGCCTTTGACGAGAAATATTTCCTGGACGTGGCCTCAGACGTGTTTTTCAAGATCCAGGCAGGCTGGATGCGTCGTGATCTCACCTCCTACGGCCAACTGCTGGGTCGTCAGCTGGCCGCCGAGTATGCGGAGCAGTTCGCTGACATGAAGGAGAAGGGGCACATCAACAAGCTGGAAAGCATTGCTGTGCGCCGGGTGGAGATCGTGGCGGGCGGGAGCGAGAACAACGAGGACTTTGTCAGCGTGCTGTTCACCGCCAACCTGCTCGACTACACGGTGGATGAAAAAACCGGTGAACTGGTGTCCGGCAGCATGACCGAGCCGGTCAAGTTCGCTGAGAAATGGACCTGGGCGCGCCCGATCCGCACCGAGGATTGGAAGCTTGAGGGGATCGAGGTCGTCGAAGACTGAACTCCAGCCTCGTGAGTGTTGGCAACCGGCCGCGTCCTGTCTCAGGGCGCGGCCTTTTTTGTGGTCTGGTCGGCGGTGGGGAGCCCGCGCCGGTCGGGGCACTGATCTGTACACAGGAGGACTAGGCACATGCATAGCGTGGAACACAGGTACTGGCAGCTCCGACTGGAGCGTTGCCAGCACACTCTGGCCAAGAACAACTTCGAATCCTTTGTGGTGGCCAACCCGGCAGAGGCGCGTGACCTCATCCTGCACCGTTTGTTGCCGGCCATCAAACCCGGGGTGGTCTCCTGGGGCGACTCCATGACCTTGGCCGCCACGGGCGTGCTTGAGGCCATCCGCTCCACTCCGGACATCCGCCTGATCGAGACCTTTGCCAGTGATGTGGAGCGGGAGGAGATCCTTGAGCGGCGGCGACAGGCCTTGCTGGCGGATCTCTTTTTCACCGGCACCAACGCCATCACCGACAAGGGCCAACTGGTCAACCTGGACATGGTCGGCAACCGGGTGGCTGGCATCACCTTCGGCCCCAAGCATGTGATTCTCACCGTGGGGCGCAACAAGCTGGTCAGTGATCTGGCTGCGGCCATGGAGCGGATCAGGAGCTACGCGGCCCCGCTCAACGTGCTCCGCCACCCCGGCATCCGTACCCCCTGCGCGCTCACCGCACAGTGCCACGACTGTGCGAGCCCGGATCGGCTCTGCAACACCTGGACGATCACGGAGAAATCTTTTCCAGCGGGCCGCATCCGGGTCATTCTCATTAATCAGGACCTGGGATTGTAACAACAAATAACCGGTCATTGCTGGGCCGCGACCGCTGGCCGGGTACAGGAGGACACCAACAGATGGAAACGATTGCTTGGGAGGATTTTGCCCAGTTGGACATCAGGGTCGGTCGGATAGTCGGCGCCGAGGTCTTTGCCGCAGCGCGCAAACCAGCCTACCTGCTACGGGTCGACTTCGGGCCGGAGATCGGCGAACGCACCTCCAGCGCCCAACTCACCGACCTGTACCGACCGGAGGAATTGGTCGGCCGGTTGGTGGTCGGCGTGGTCAACCTGGGGACAAAACAGATCGGGCCGCTTCGATCCGAGTGTCTGATCACCGGCTTTCCTGATGACCAAGGGGCGGTGGTGCTGTGTGTGCCGGAGCGGGAGGTGTCGCCCGGCGCTCGGCTGTTCTAAGAG
>JAVEYP010000202.1:0-4662 GCA_034003445.1 Desulfobulbus sp. | reverse complement strand
GTCGCCTACCGCGAGACCATCACTCAGCGAGCCGATTTCGACTACATCCACAAGAAACAGACGGGCGGTTCCGGCCAGTACGGCCGCGTGGCAGGCTTCCTCGAGCCTCTTGACGAGGGCGGGTACGAGTTCGTCGACCAGAGCGTCGGCGGTGTCATCCCGAGAGAATATATCCCCTCCTGCGACAAGGGCTTCCAGAAATCGCTGGAAAAGGGCATCCTGACCGGCTCACCGATCACCGGCGTGCGCGTGACCATCAACGACGGCAGTTTCCACGCCGTGGATTCCTCGGACATCGCCTTCCAGGTGGCAGCCATTGGGGCCTTCAAGCAGGCCTACAGCAAGGCCTCGGCGGTGATCATGGAGCCGATCATGAAGGTGACAGTCGAAGGCCCGTCCGAGTTTCAGGGCGCGGTCATGGGCAGCCTCAACCAGCGTCGCGGCGTGATTGTCGGTACCTCCGAGGAGGGCAGCTACACGGTGGTCGAGGCGGAGATGCCGCTCTCCGAGATGTTCGGCTACGCGACCACGTTGCGTTCCCTCACCCAGGGCAAGGCCGAGTTCACCATGGAATTCGCCACCTACAAGCAGGTGCCGAAGAGCGTGGCCGAAGAACTGGTCAAGGCGTTTGAAGCGAAGAAGAAGGCGGCGTGAGCCCGCACAGGCCATGCCCTACCAGAGACGACTTGAGTACACACTGTGAAGAGGTAACGACCATGGGATACGAATCACTGGCGCAACAAAACCCGCTGCGCGCCCTGAGCATGAGTAAGGAAAACAACCAGATGGGTCTGGTCATGGCGCGTGCAGGCCTGGGTAAGACTGCACTCCTGGTTCAGATAGCGCTCGACTCCATCCTCCGTGGCAAGCGGGTGATCCATGTCAGTGTCGGCGAATCCATCGACAAGACGAGAAAAAGGTATGACGACATTCTTCAGTCCATCCTGCAGGAGTACAGCGTCACCCGGCCGCACGAACTGATGGACATGGTCGCCCGACACCGTATGATCATGACTTTCAAGGTCGAGACCTTCAGCCGGTCACGGCTTGAGGAGCGGCTCAACGATATGATCCTGCAGGATATTTTCCGGCCGAACGTGCTGATCATCGACGACTTCGACTTTGACAGCGCCAGCCGGGAGGCCCTGGAAGACATAAAGGACCTAATAGACAACTTAAACATGCAGGTCTGGTTTTCCGCCATCTCCCACCGGGAAGACCAGCGTGTGTCACCCACCGGCGTGCCGGCACCCTGTCACGAGATCGACGATCTATTTGACATGATTATCCTGCTCAAACCTGAAAAGGACGCCTCTGTCCAATTGGACATTATTCGTAATTACGGTGAGGTGGTCGAAGGCGGGAAGGGGCTGCGCCTCGATCCGACCACCATGATGGTCAAGGCACTCTAATCTTCGCCAGTTCACCGGGGTCGTCGGTAGACTGGCGACCCCCTTTTTTTGGACTTTCCGCATGCTGTTCCGACCCTGCATAGACCTGCACGACGGTAAGGTAAAACAGATCGTCGGTGGAACCCTGGGTGTCGACAACGTCGGTTTGCGGACCAATTTCTGCTCCACCCAGCCCCCCTCTCATTTCGCCGCCATGTACCGGCAAGATGACCTCACCGGCGGCCACATTATCATGCTCGGCCCCGGCAACGAGGCCGCAGCCCTGGACGCACTCTCGACCTGGCCCGGCGGGATGCAGGTGGGCGGCGGCATCACCGGCGACAATGCCGTCCAGTGGCTGGATTGCGGCGCCTCCCACGTGATTGTCACTTCCCACGTCTTCCATGACGGCCAGCTCGACCGCGACCGGCTGCGCGACCTGAGCGAACTGGTGGGCCGAGAGCGTTTGGTGCTCGATCTGAGCTGCAGATGGCAGCGAGACGGTTACTATGTGGTGACCGACCGCTGGCAGAAGTTCACCGACCTGCGCATCAGCCCGGCGCTTCTCGACGATCTCGCCGTGTTCTGCGCCGAATTCCTCGTCCACGCAGTCGATGTCGAAGGCACCTGCACCGGAGTGGATGCCCGCCTGCTGGATCTCCTGGCCGCGAGCATACCGCTGCCCACGACCTATGCCGGTGGGGTCTCCTCCGCAGCCGACCTGGAACTAATCCGTACCGCTGGTAGGGGCCGCATCGACGTTACCGTGGGCTCGGCTCTGGACATTTTTGGCGGCCACAGCCTGCGCTACCGTGATTTGGTGGCCCGGCATGCCCCCTCCTGAGCCCGCGACGGACTCGCCAGCAGCCCCCCTGGTGGAGTTGAAGCTGCTCGTTCCGGAAGACCTATACCGCGCCTTTCAACGGTGCGTGTGGAGCCGAATCAACGAAACGGGACAAACCCAACTCGACTTTATGCACGAGGTGGTCCACGATTTCCTCGTCAAACACGGCTGCTGAAAGCGCCCGCGGCACAGCCGCGGTCACTTGACCTCCCTCCCTCTGTCATTTACTATAGCGCGATTACCAAACAGCAGTCGCTCGGCCGCGGAGTACCTGGTCGACCCCCGCAGACGGATCCATGGACAATCGTACGAGCAAGCTGGAGAAGATCCGCCTCGTTGTCGACAAGATGCCGAGCCTCTCCACAACAGTCAGCAAGGTGCTGGAGATCTGCAGCCGTCCGGACACGGTGCCCAACGATTTGAACAAGGTCATCTCCCTGGACCCGGTGCTCGCCGGCCAGGTGCTGCGGCTGACAAACTCGGCCTACTACTCCCTGGTGAACAAGGTCACCTCGCTGACCAGGGCCATCGTCATGCTGGGGCTGAACACGGTCAAGAATCTCGCCCTGTCCACGGCGATCATCCGCACTGTCGGCCAGGCTAAAAAATCGCAGGCCCTGCCCATCCGCGAGTTCTGGGCCCATTCCATCGCCGTTGGAGCCACTGCCAAGCTCTTGGCTGCGGCCCGCGACCTCTCCTTGGTGGAACGCGAAGAATACTTCGTGGCCGGCCTGCTTCATGACCTCGGCAAGGTTCCCCTCGCCGACGAGTACACTGAGGTGTTCGCCCGGGTCAACACTGGGCAGGAACCACTAGTGACGGTTGAACAGCAGATTCTCAAACTAGACCACCAGGAGGTGGGCGCGATGATCGCCGCCAAATGGAAGCTCAACGCGGTGATCACCGATGCCATCTGCCACCACCACACCCCCACTCTAGCTGGGCATGAGCATCGAGACCTAGTGGCCACCGTGGCTCTAGCGGACTTCTTTGTCTGCCTGTTCGATATCGGCAACGGAGGCAACCATTATCCTGATCCGACCGGGCTTGAGTCGCTGCTGCAGCAGTGCGGGATAGAGTGGTACAGCGTCGTCGATCTCGCCACCAGTGTCGAAGCGGAAATCCTGAAAGCGGAAACTTTTCTCCAGATCTGATCCGGAGCACACAGGAGCAGCATGATCAGGGTAAAATTCTGGGGCGTGCGAGGCAGCATCCCCTGCCCCGGACCTAAAACGATGAAATACGGCGGCAACACCGCCTGTATCGAACTGCGCTTTCCAGAGGTCAACCGTCACATTATCATCGACGCCGGGTCCGGGATTCGCGATCTGGGCAGCGCCTTGGTGACCAACGACCTGCCCAAAGGCAGCCTGCGCACGGAGATCTATCTCACCCACACCCACTGGGACCACATTATGGGCTTCCCCTTCTTCCTGCCCCTGTACATCCCCGGAACAACCATTAAGGTATTTGCACCGGTCACCTACGAAGAGGAACCGCTCGAGGAAGTGGTCGGCGGGCAGATGAAATACCGCTACTTCCCGGTCGACCTGGGCGAGGTGGCCAGCCAGGTTGCATACCATCGCCTGAAAGAGGATCCGGCCATCAATCTCGGCGACGGCATCAGCCTCGCGACCTCGATCATTAACCATCCGATCACCACGCTCGGCTACCGGTTCACCTTCCGGGGGGTGGTTTTCTGCACGGTCTACGATGCTGAACCCTTTCGTAACCCATTCGTCACAGACCCAGGGGACCCCGCGTATGAAGAATTCATGGCCCTGGAAGGCGATGAAGCCGCCCGCGAGCAGAACCAGTCCTTGGAACGATTTTACGCCGGGGCTGATCTGCTCGTCCACGACGCCCAGTATACCCACGGAGAGTACACCGCGAGTCGCATCGGCTGGGGCCATACCTCGATCGAGGACGCCATCGACGCGGCCAGGCGTGCCGGGGTTCGGCATCTGGCTCTCTTTCACCACGATCCGGATCGTAGCGACGAACAGCTCGACGCCATGACAACAAGCTATTGCACCCCCGGTGAGACCGATAGCATGGGGATATTCTTCGCCCGTGAAGGCCAGGAAATAGTGCTCCAGGCCGCTGGTCCTATCCCCGGGCTAAAACCTCCCTTGATCGGAAATGAGTGGGTATGAGACACGCGACCTTGGACTGCAGCGGCCTTCCCTGTCCCCAACCGATCCTGCGCACCCGGGAGGCGCTCGAACAGGGGGCGCAGAGGGTGACCGTGCTCGTTGACAACGAGGCTTCCCTCAGTAATGTGCTCCGCTTTGCCCGCAGCCAAGGCCATCAGACCAAATCAAAGACACTGAGCGATGGCCGATCCAGCATCACCATCACCGCGATCGCTGACGCCAGCCAACAGCCATTCGATGCCGAAGCCTACGCTTGCGAAACAGCGCCACC
>JAVEYP010000201.1:0-4665 GCA_034003445.1 Desulfobulbus sp. | reverse complement strand
AGCGGCCAGGCCAGCTTAGAGCTGCATCCGCATGATTTCCTGATAGGCCTCAATGGCCTTGTTGCGCACCTGGACCATGTAGCGCAGGCTGATGTCCGCCTGTTCCATGGCGATCATGGCCTGGTGCAGGTTTTTGTCACCGCCGCTGTGCACCCCCTGCGCGCTCTGATCGGCGGCGCGCTGCTGCGCATCGGTGGTTGTGACCAGCGTTTCAAGGAGATCGGCAAAGGCGGCGCCGACCTGGCGCATCGACGCTGCGGTCGACTGGATCTGCGTGGCAGTGGGGGCGAGGGGCAACAGGGCGTCCATGGTCATCTCCCGATATCGAGGGCTTTTAAGGCCATGCGTTTGGCCGACTTGATGGTGGTGACGTTTGCCTCGTAGGAGCGGGTAGCCGACATCATGTCCACCATCTCCTTGAGCACGTTGACGTTGGGCAGCGCTACGTAGCCGTCCTCCTTGGCATCCGGATGACCGGGGTCGTACACAAGTTGGGGCGGCTCTGTGTCCTCGACGATCCGGGCCACCTGGACACCGCGGCCGTGGCCGGCCTGGACGGCGTTCTGCAACTGATCCCGGAAGGGCAGGTCCTGGCTCTGGAAAACCACCGATTTTTTGCGATACGGCCCGCCCTCGGGCGTTACCGTGGTCTCGGCATTGGCCAGGTTGGCACTGATCGTATTCAGCCGGGTGGTCTGGGCCTTGAGCCCAGAGGCGGCGATGTCAAAGGTGGTGAAAAGGTCCATGCATGCTCCTGGTCAGGGTCTGTTCAGTTGGAAGCAAATTACGCGCCACCGCTGGTGGCATATTTGAGAAGACTCAGTTTCTTGCTGAGCATGGTCACTGCGGCCTCGTAGAGGAGTTCGTTTTCCGACAGGCGGATCATCTCCTGGTCCATGCTGACGCTGTTCTCGTCACCGAGGCCGGTGGTGTCCGGATGCGTTTCGAGGATGCCGTGCACCTGGTCGAGGCCTGTCGATGCGAGCGGCATGTGGTGCGGGTGGCTGGTCACTGGTCGCAGACCACCTGTGCTGAGCGCGCTTTGCAGTTCCTCTTCAAAGGTAAAGTTCTGTGCCGCGTAACCTGGGGTCTCGGCATTAGCGATGTTGCTGGCAATGACCTCCTGGTTTTTGGCACGAAGGTCGAGCACTTTTTCGAGGAGGCGCGTGGTGGTGTCAAATTGCTGGATGCCCGGCATGGGGTTCCTCCGTAGTGTCGTGGCAGAGAGTTGGTGTTCAGGGACCGTTCATCTGCAGGATCGCCACTTCCTCGCGGGCGAGCCTGGTCCACAGGGGATCTTTTCCTTCTTCGGCCAGTTTGCGGAACAGGTTAAGCGCTGTGGCTGCGCTGTCCCGACGCAGTTCGAGCTGCGCCAGCCGGAACCGGACCTGTTCGCTGCTGCTGGCCCGCGCGGCCAGCTCGCCGAACAGGGTTGCGGCCTGGTCGTTGTGGCTCTCCTGGAAATAGGCCTCGGCGAGCAGCAGGGTGGTCTCGTCGTCGAGCCGTTCCTCCATCTTCGGCCCGGAGAGCAGGGTGATCACCTGGGGCCACTGGCGTTGGTCCCCATGGATGCGGGCCTGCAGCAGGTCGAGTTCCGGTGAGGCCATTGTCTCCTTAGTCTGGAGGACGGCCAGGGCTCGGTCCAACTGGCGGCTCTCGTAGAGCGCGCGGACCTTGAGCAGGAAGATCGTTTCTGCGTCGCTGCCATCAGGATGGCGGAGCAGGTAGCGGTCGGCAAACTCCTCGACCTGCAGGTAGCGCCCGGCGGCAAACTGCGCCTGAATGAGTGGCAGGTGGATTTTCTCGCGGTTGGCCTCGACCGAGACCTCATAGAGGTACTGGTAGGTCTGGGCCGCCTGGCCGGTCAGGCCGAGTGCGGCGTAGGCGTGGGCCATGTCCAGGAGCAGGCCGGAATCCAGCCAGCCGCGGGCAAAGAAGTCCCGGTTCTGGCTAGCGAGCACCAGGGTGCGGACGTACTCTTTTTTGGCCATCAGGTCGCGCAGCAGGCCGGGCAGCTGTTCAAGGAGCAGGGCCGCGGCCTCGGTGCGCAGGTCGCCGGAATGGAACTCGCGCAACAGGGTCATCAGCTGGTCGACGCTGGCCGCGTGGTCGCCCATGCGAGCGGTCACCAGGGCCAGCTTGAAGGTACCCTCCAAACGGAGAGCCACGTTCGGCGCGGTGCGGGCTAACTCGCCATAGGTCGCGGCCGCCTCGCCCGGCACCATGCGGCTTTCCGCGTACTCCAGATCGGTGTGCTTCATGCGGGCGCGGACGCCGCCTTCGCTGTTGGGAAAGGCCTCCTGCACCTGCAGCAGGTCAAGACGCATCGTGGTATCTGTTGCGGTCAGGTGCAGGCGAGCCATGGCCTGGCGGAACAGGGCCAGCCCCTTGAGCCGATCGCTTGACACGAGATCGGCGACCTGTTGGTAGCGCTCGGCTGCGGCCTGGTAGTCGCCTGCCTGGTAGAGCAGGCCGGCGAAGTGGGCGAGCGACCTCGGGTCTGAGTCGATCAGGCTGGAGCGGGTAGTCAGCTCGCGGTAGGCGGGCAGGGCAGCGTCACTTTTCTTCAGGGCGAGGAGGTCAACAGCACGCAGCTGGCGTAGAGGCTCAAGCGATGTCTCGTGCAGTATTGTCTCCCGGTTGAGGAGCTGTTCTGCTTCGCCAGGAGAGTTGCCGGCCAGGGCCAGTTCGGCCAGGAGCATCTCCAGCGGGCCGGCAAAGGGCGTGGCTGCGACGAGCTTTTCGGTCAGACCCTTGAGTTCGTGAAAGGACTGCTGATGCTCGCCGTGCACGGCTTGCACAAAGGCGCTGAGAAAGGCGGCCAGGTCGGCCAGCGGCGTGCCAGTGTACTCGATGACGATCCGGCGCAGCAGAGGACGTACTTCCTGAAAGTTTCCTGCTCGCACCATGGCTTCGGCCCAGGTGAGCAGCAGCCGCTCCTTGCGCCGTTCGTCGGCCTGGCCGGCGAGGTGTTCACGCAGCGACTGCTGCATCTGGTTCCACTGGTCACTCTCGGCCATGGTGGTGATTTCCGCTGGCAGCCAGCTTGCCCGGGCCAAGGGCGGCTTCAGGGCCGCGGCCAGGGGAAAGGGTGGCAAGAGCAGCCGGGGCGGAGCCTGGATGTCCACCGCTGATTCGTAGTGGTGGAAGACCTGGAGCCAATCGCTCTGGTAGCGCGAGGCGATTCGTGGGTCCAGCTTGTCGGAAAGAGTTCGTTCGACCACGCTGACCCCCTGGAGCTGGGAGACCAGCTCCGGGTATTCGGCTGAAACCGGATTGCCGGGGAAGATATCGATGAGCAGAGTGGCGGCCTCTTTGCTCCCGGTCAGGTTGATTTTTTGGGGCGGGTAGCGGAAATAGAAGGAGAGCACGGTGACCGCGCCCTGGCGGCGCTGGGTGGTCTTGATCATGCGGCCGTCGGCGGGCGGCAGAACCAGCGTGTCGGCGAGGACCGTATCCCCCATGGTCAGGTCGATACGGCGGCCGCGGGTGGCGGTGGTGTAGCCCGGCAGCCGGTCAAAGCGGAGAAACAGCTGCAGGCCGGGCGCTTCGTCGCTGCGGCTAATGGATGTGAGCATCGAGCCGGCCAACGCCGCTGTTGGGGAAAACAGGCTGACAGCAAAGAGCAGCGTGGCTATGCTAAAACAGCGGACGGTCATGGCATGAGTGATTAGGGATTTTAGGGGGGCAGCGTAGGTACATCGGTGGTTTGCACTATACTAGGCACTCTCAAGCAATAAGCATTCCAGGCCGTACGGGCGCGCCGGCTGCACAGGGTTTCGGCCAGTTGCCCCGCCGAGGCCGCAACGTGGTCCGTGCTGCGGGTCATTTTTTTGGCGGTTTAGAGGGCAAACTCAGGGAGCAAGCGGAGCGACAGCACCGGCTCGGATCGGGACAGAGAGTGTAATTTGGATGGGGTTATGCGAAGGTTGCGGGAAGAGAGCGGAAGACGGGCTGGATTTGTACCGCAAGGCTGCGCATGGTGCGCCGGGCATGGTCGAGCTGAACCTGGCATGGAGCCTGTTCGTACGGCCTCGAGACTAGCTTTCAACCTCAGATCGAGTAAAAAGGCCGCATTCGACCCATGGTCGCTCCCGTCATGGCCAACGGGTAGCAACTGATACACGGTTACCGTGCCTTGCGAACCGCTTCATGAGAACCCCTGCGAATTATGGGGAGGCGATTCGTAGGGGGCCTTTCATCCCACTTTAAATCAACAGAGTGTGTGTTGCGCTTCACTCCTGAAACCGACCACATCTTGTACAACGGAGCAGTCATTGCAAGGAAGACTAACATGTATGAATCAGCCAATTTTAGACTAGACGATCAGGTTGCTGTCATCACCGGTGCAGGCGCTGGTATTGGCCGTGCCATTGCCGAGACCTTTGCTGCAGCAGGTGCCGCTGTGATGGTCAGTGACCGCGATCTCGATGGAGCCGTTGCTGTTGCCGATAGAATTAACCTGAATCCGTGACGCTTTAGCTCAGACTGGTGCAAACCAGTCTCGCACTGGCAATTTTGGGAGATTGTGATCTCCCGTATCCTGTTCCAGCCGCACGCTACGGCGACATTGGCGTCTTGCTCCTTGAAATCTCAGTAAAATTTCGACCAGCGAGCGCACTTCTCCTGTTGCTGGTCACTTTCACCCCGGTCACTGTGGTCAGC